>CAZQOE010000022.1:4477-14591 GCA_964594935.1 uncultured Rhodospirillaceae bacterium
TGCCGCGCTGTTTTTCGTCTTGCCGAAACGCGGTGTTGCAGCTTCTGAAAACAGAATGATATTTCTTCTGTTGAGCAAACCTCTTCGCAATCGCGGCTTCGGTCAGCGGGCGCAAAAGCGAAAAATACCCGATTTGCGCGGAAATATGCGACAAAACGTAGGCCGCCAGATCAGCCTCGAACGCCAAAGATTTGCTGTATTGATGGTTGATGTCGACGCCGCCGATTTTCAAATTCGGCGCGCTGGCCGAATATTCGTTTGACATGACGACGGTATCGAAGCCGTAAAGAACGGCGCAAGCTAAAGCAATGCCGCTGAGGATGGCCGTAATCGGCACATGGCCGTTTAATGCACCCGCTTTGTTCAATTCCAACAGGTTTTTCGATATAACGCGCCCGACTTTACGGGCGGACAATCCGGATGCTTCGATGGTCGCTTGAATTGGCGCCGCAATATCTTCGGCGGATTTGCCAAGCGCAAAAAGCGTCACCGGCCGACCCGCTTGTTTTAACAACTCGAGGCTAACGATGGAATCTTTGCCTCCTCCCACCGGAACCAGAATTTTTTCCGGCAAAGAAAGCATCAAGGGCTCGGACGCAGGCGCATCGGATATCGCAAATTTGATTTTGTCCGATAAATCGATCTTGTTGCGGTAAGAAAATTCCCCGAGCCCGCCCAGATAGACGCGGGCAACGAAATCGGCCGTCGCCTGATCAAGCGCAAATGCCTCGCAAATCAGATCCTTCGGCACATACGCTTTGTAATAACTGACTCCCGCCAAAAGAAAAATCAGGCGAAAGACGCGATCGAGGGCTTCCTGCCGGTCGGCGGGCACTTCCGGAATCGGCGCGGGAAAAGTTATTCTTTCCTCGAAACTGACGCCACCTTCGTACCGGTAACGCAAAAGCAAAACGCCGGTCTTGGCGTCAAAATCGTAGTGCTCGAAGATGAAAGGATGCGCGCTCATTGGGATATTCTATATACGCCTTCCGCACATCAGCCAAGGGGCCAGAAAGCTATCCCCACAAGGCCGCGGAAGGAGGATAAATCAGGCCGTCCGCGTAACGCAGGCCGGACTCGCGGTCTTTGGCCAGAAGCAAGGAACCGTCCAAATCGACGAATTCCGCCTGTTGCGCCACCAGAAAAGCCGGAGCAATGGACAACGACGTCGACACCATGCACCCGACCATAAGGCGGAACCCCATCTGCCGCGCTTTGGCTGCCGTCGCCAAAGCCTCCGTCAAGCCACCGGTTTTGTCGAGCTTGATGTTGACGGCGTCGTATTTGCCGACCAAGGAATCCAAAGACGCGCGATCGAAAACGCTTTCGTCGGCGCAAATCGGAACAATGTGGGGAACGGAAGACAAGGCCGCATCGTTGCCGGCAGGCAGGGGTTGTTCGACAATCTCGACGCCGCATTTTTTGCACGCCTCGAGATTCTCCGAAATATTTTCGGCCGTCCAGCCTTCGTTAGCGTCGACGATCAAGCGCGTTTGAGGAGCGGCGTTACGCACGGCTTTGATGCGTTCCGGATCACCTTCTTTTCCGAGCTTGATTTTTAGAAGGGGCCTTGCCGCGACTTTGTGCGCCGCTTCGGCCATTTTTTCCGGCGTATCGAGCGAAATCGTATAAGAAGCAATCAGCGGTTCCGGTTTTTTCAACCCCGCCAGTTCATAAACCGGGCGGCCCTTCTGTTTGGCCTTCAAATCCCAGAAGGCGCAATCAAGCGCGTTCCGCGCCGCGCCCGCAGGAAGGGTTTTTTGCAAGGCATCAATGTCCGCGCCTCTCCACGCTTCGATCTTGGCCGCGACGTTTTCGACGCTTTCGCCGTATCTTGCATAAGGCACGCATTCGCCGCGTCCCGTGAATTTTCCTGACGTTATTTCCGCGACGACGACGACCGCTTCGGTCTTCGAGCCGCGGCTGAGGGTAAAAAGACTAGCGATGGGCCAACGTTCGATGCGCGCGTGAATCGCTAAATCGCTCATTTTTAAGAACAGGCGTTGGTTTTATAGACGGTTTTTTCTTCCACGTCGTCAAAGGGATTGATCTTGACGCTCACCATGATGTTCCATTCCGAACAAAAAAGGATGGGGCTTCCAAAACCCGAAACCCATTCAACCTTGGCCGTCATAAGTCCGTTATCGCCAGGCGTAAATTCGATAGAATTTTCTTTCGCCCATTCCAAAACCCTGCTTTTCGACGAATTGATATGAACGCTTTCTTCCAGCTTTTGTTCCCAATAAGCGATGCGGGCGTTGGCCTTGCTTTCCCCGCCTCTCGGAAAGGCGATGTATGCGATTAACGCTATGGCGGCAAGAAGGAGAGCGAAACTTGATCTGCCCATAAGATCACCTCAATTTCAGGGTTGAAAGACCGATAAGACCCAAGATACATGCAATAATCCAAAAGCGGATGACAACGGTCGACTCGGACCACCCCAGCTTCTCGAAATGATGGTGAATGGGTGCCATCCGGAACACGCGTTTGCCCGTCAGCTTGAAAGAGACCACCTGAATAATAACGGACAACGTTTCCACGACGAACAGGCCGCCGATAATCGCGAGGACAAGCTCATGCTTGACGATGACCGAAACGGTTCCAAGCGCGCTGCCCAGCGCCAAAGAACCCGTATCGCCCATGAACACCTGCGCGGGCGGAGCGTTAAACCACAAGAACCCGAGGCACGCCCCCACCAAAGCGCCGCAAAAAACGGCCAGTTCGCCAGCGCCTTGCACATAATGGATTTGAAGGTAGTTCGAAAACACGACGTTGCCGGCGAGATACGAGATGATGATAAAGCACAAGGCGGCGATGATGACGGGAACCGTCGCCAACCCGTCCAACCCGTCCGTCAGGTTGACGGCGTTGCTCGCGCCGACAATGACGAAAGCCGCGAAAGGAACGAACAACAGGCCGAGCGGCAGCATGTAATCTTTAATGAACGGAATGGCGAGCGAGCTCGACACGCCGGACGACGCGGCATGGGTGACGGCAAAAACCGCCAGTGCGGAAATGACGATTTGGATAAGCAGTCGAACCTTGCCTGAAACGCCGTTTGACGAACGGTTTATCAACTTTCTGTAATCGTCGAAAAAGCCGACGAGTCCGAATCCGACCGTTACGAACAAAACCGCCCAAGTATAAAGATTCGACAAATCCATCCACAAAACGGTGCTGGCGACGACCGAAATAAGGATCATCAATCCGCCCATTGTCGGCGTGCCTTTTTTCTTGAAATGGCTCTCGGGCCCGTCGTCGCGGATAGGTTGGCCTTCGCCCTGCTTTTTCTTTAACCAGCGGATGATGGCCGGGCCAAAGATAAAGCAAATCAAAAGGGACGTCGCCATCGCGCCCCCCGTCCGGAACGTGATGTACCGGAACAGGTTGAAGAGAATAAAATCGTGGGCGAAGGGGGCTAACAGATGAAAAAGCATAAACGGTCCTTACATATTGGCGGCTTTAGGTTGGTGAAAGGTATCGGATTCCGCGAGCGCGTCAACAACGCGCTGCATTTCCATGTTTTTTGCTCCTGTAACGGACACCACATCGTCGGCGCGAACGGCATACGTCACAAAAGATGCCAATTCTTCGCTATCAAGGGCATAAGCGCCCCGCAAAGCGGGGGGCAAGGCGTCAAACAGATAGCGCGCCCTATCGCCGCAGCAAAAAACGAGGTCAATTCCGGCCGCCTTGATATCGGGAACCAGTTCTATGTGAAGATCGGGCGCCGTCGGCCCGAGGTCGCGCATATCCCCTAAGACCAGAACGCGGCGACCGGCACCTGCGGGTTTTGTTTCAGCCAAAACACGGATTGCAGCGCGAACGGAAGACGGGCTGGCGTTAGCGCTTTCATCAAACAACTTGAATCGCCCTCCGGCGGAAAGATCGACAACTTGCAAAAAGCCGCGCCCTTTGGACGGCTCGTAATGCGAAAGCGCCGCCGCGCACTCTTCGACTTTTCCGCTGGCGACATGCGAGGCCAGAAGAGCGGCAAGGGAATTTATGACATGATGTTCCCCCGGCGCGCCGATTAAATAAGAAATCTCGCACCCCGCGACGGAAGCTTTGACGGCACGGCCTGTTTCAGTCGGCGTATAGTCGATCATAACGGCATCCGCTTTTCCGGCATCCGAAAAAGAAATTATTTTTTTGATGCCGCGCTTTTTTGCGGCGGCGGCAAGACGCGTATAATGCGGATTGGCGCGGTTTAAAATAACGACGCCCGACTCGCCCATGCCTTTAAAGATTTCCGTCTTGGCTTCGGCAACAGCTTCCGGTGATGCGAACAAATCCGGATATACGGCTTCGATAGCCGTGATGACGGCAATATCGGGCCGAACAAACAATGACAGTGCGGCAAGCTCTGCGCCTTGCGTCAAACCTATCTCGAAAATCCCGTAATCGGCGTCGGGCGGAAGGTTAGCCAACGCCAAAAACAAATCGCAAGGCTTGTTTAACCCGCTGGGCGCGGCATAAGAACAACCGACGGCGCTCAACGACAAATCCAGCATCTCCTTTGTGCCCGTTTTGCCGACGGAGCCCGTGATTGCGATAATTTTTGCCTTAGCGCGGACACGGCCCTGCCTGCCCAAAGCCTGAAGCGCCTCAAAAGTATCCTCGACAAAAACCAACGGTCCATCGGGCGGAACCTGCGGCGGTTGGCGCGAGACGATGGCCGCCGTTGCCCCCGACCTAAACGCGGCCGCGACATGGTCATGCCCGTCGCAATCAGCCCCCTGAAGGGCAACAAACAAATCCCCGGGGACAACCGCTCTGCTATCAATCGACACGCCGGAAACAGCCCAAGATTGCTCATGCAGGCCATGTCCGCACACAACGCGGGTGATATCGTCAGCTTGCCAAAGAGGCTTGCCGCTCATAGGCCTAAAACCTTTCTGGCTTCTTCCGCATCGTCGAATGGAAGCACTTTGTCACCAACGATTTGCCCGGGCTCATGGCCTTTCCCCGCGATAACCAGCACATCATGCGCACCAAGTTTGCGGATGCCTTCATCAATCGCTTTTCCGCGATCGCCGACCTCGATCACGTTGGTCTTGTCGGCGCATCCGGCAAGAATTTCGGCGCGAATGACGGAGGAGTCCTCGTTGCGCGGATTGTCGTCTGTGACAATCGTCCAATCAGCCAGTTTCTGAGCGATCCCGCCCATAATGGGTCGTTTGCCTTTGTCGCGATTGCCGCCGCAACCGAAAACGACGCCCAGTTTCGCGCCTGGGTAAGCTGAAACGCGGGCGCGCATGGCGCGCAGAACGTTTTCCAAAGCATCCGGTTTATGCGCGTAATCGACAAAGACCTCGCCGCCTTTTTTCGACGTGCCGATAAATTGCAGACGCCCGGGCACGCCCGATACTTTGGCCAAGGCCCCTATTGTCTCTTCGGCTTTGTCGCCGCCGCCGATCACCATGCCTGCAGCACATAAAGCGTTCCAAGCCTGAAAATCGCCCATGACGGGGAAAAGGATTTCTTTTTTCTTCCCGAAAACTTCCAGCTTCAAAATTTGGCCGCGAGAATCCGGCTTCGTTTCTTTAAGGCGCAATTCTTTGGCTTTTTTTCCGAAAGAAATAACGGTCAATTTTCGCGCTTTGGCGATGGCCGCCAGAGCATCGAATTGCGGAACGTCGGCGTTCAAAACGGCCGCCCCACCCTCGGGCAAAAGCCTTGAGAACAGGCCTTTTTTCGCCTCGAAATAGGCTTCCATCGTTTCGTGATAATCTAGATGATCGCGCGACAAATTCGTAAAAGCCCCGACCTTCAAACGCACGCCGTCCAGGCGGTTGAATTCGATGCCATGGCTCGACGCTTCCATCGCAAGATGCGTGATTCCTTTTCCGGCGCAATCGTCAAGCAGATGATGCAAGGTGATGGCGTCGGGCGTCGTCAACGCGCCATAATCGGTTCCGGCCTTCGTCACCAACCCCAGCGTGCCGATGCTGGCCGAGGCATGCCCTAAGATTTGCCATAGCTCGCGCGCAAATTGCGCCGTCGATGTTTTCCCGCTTGTGCCCGTCACGGCGGCGATCGTCTCGGGCTGGCGCGCATAGAAAGCCGCGGCGAAAAGAGACGTCTCACGGCGGACATCGGGGGTCTTGACGGTCGTGACGGAAATCGGAACCGACGGCCCGTCCGGCATCAAAACGGCGACAGCGCCTTTTTGAATGGCGTCGTTGATAAAAGCGCGGCCATCTTGCTTAACCCCAGGCGTCGCGATGAACAGAAAACCGGGTTTCACTTTTCGCGAATCCTCGGTCAACCCCGCGATGTCGACGTCGGCGCCATTCAGGGGAAGTTTTGTCAATTTTGAGAGCAACATAGGAGAAATGAATCCGAATTTGAGTCTTTTGTCGAGCCGTATTATTAGCTCTTTTGGGAACAAATTGTCGATGTTTCCCCGCTTCCTTCTTAAAGGCAGACGGAGTAGACATAAAAAGCCAAAAACAAAGGCTTAAATGCATGGACCTTCGTCACACACAAAGGCTTTTCGTAGCGGATATATTGGCCGAGGGCGGCGTCGTTTCGGCGACCCCCGATCAGGCTCATTACCTGCTGCATGTTCTCCGCCTGAAAGACGGCGAGACGATACGCTTGTTCAACGGGCGCGACGGGGAATTTTCGGGAAGCATGACCACCGCAGGGAAAAACAAGGTCGGAATTAAAATTCAGGCGCAAACGCGCGCCCAGCAATCCGAACCTGATTTGTGGCTTTGCTGCGCGCCGATAAAAAAATCGCATTTCGAGTTCATGCTTGAAAAAGCGACGGAACTGGGCGTCAGCGAAATCCAGCCCATTCTGACCGGACGCACCCAGATCCGCGAAATCAACGCCGACCGCGCTTACGGCATTTGCCGCGAAGCGGCCGAGCAATCCGACCGCCTCAGCGTTCCGGCGGTCGGCAATCCCGTTTCTCTCGCCGACCTTATCGATGTTTTTCCGAAAGACCGCGCGATGATCGTCTGCGCCGAATGGGGCGATGCCGTTCCTGTCCACGAGGCTTTTCTTTCCCCCGCCGTCGGCAAATTCTCCAAAGTCGCGATGCTGACGGGGCCCGAAGGCGGCTTTGCGGCGGAAGAGCTGGAGCTTCTGCGCAAGGCGCCGAATGCCATTTTCGTCCGCCTTGGCCCGCGCATCCTCAGGGCGGATACCGCTGCCATCGCCGCATTGACTTGCTGGCAAGCCATCCGCGGGGATTGGGTTCCGGCGCCTAAAAACGGCGCAAAGGGGGATTAAATGAAACTAAAAAAAATCCTGCTTACGCTGGCGCTG
The DNA here is from genome assembly GCA_964594935.1 of uncultured Rhodospirillaceae bacterium. GTDB lineage: Bacteria > Pseudomonadota > Alphaproteobacteria > UBA9219 > UBA9219 > CAIXLI01. Next base: position 11,759 of record CAZQOE010000022.1, read on the forward strand.
ACTTACTTTGCCGTCCTTGTCTGCGTCTTCGCCTTTCAAAGAAGCTTCTTGTATTTTCCCAACGACACTTACGTTGCGCCCGAAACCGTTTACGCCAAAAGCCCCCTCAAGGAATTTCCGGTTAAAACGGAAGACGGCCTCGATCTTAAAGGCTGGTACGCACCTGCCGCCGGCCAGCCTATCACCATCGTTTATTTTCACGGCAACGCCGACAGCCTGCAATCGGTGGCCCCCATCGCCAAGCTTTATCTGGCGGACGGCTACGGATTTTTGATTGCTGAGTTCAGGGGCTACAGCAAGCTTCCCGGAACGCCGACGGAAAAAGGCTTTTACGCCGACGCCCGCGCTTATATCAACAAACTGATCTCCACGGGCGTCAAGGATACCGATATCGTCATCATGGGGCATTCTTTAGGAACGGGCGTTGCGACACAAATGGCGACCGAATTTCAGGTCAAAGGGCTGGCTCTTCTGTCTCCTTTTTTGTCCATTTCCAAAATGGCGCAAAGACGCTTTCCCTACCTTCCGGCGGAATTCATGACGTTGGATCGATATGAAAATTTCAATAAGATTCCGGCGCTTCATATGCCTCTTTTCGTTGCACACGGAGAAAAAGACGTTGTCGTTCCCTTTACTGACGGGAAAGGCCTTTTTGGCCTCGCAAACGAGCCGAAACAGTTTTTCGATTCCCCCGAAAGCGGACATAATGATTTGTACGCCCACGGCCTTTATCCCGTAAGCCTCGATTGGCTCCGGCGGCTTGTTTCCAAAGAAAAAACGCCTGTTAATTAATACGGCCTGAAGGGCAGCTCTTCGCCAAGACGCAAAATGGTGTCGGCTTCTTCGGTGTAGTCTCCCGAATCTTGATGCAGAATCACAGGATAGCAATTCTGCACGATAAACGTTGCGTTTTTACGGGCACGGAAAAGGATCCTTTTGGGCACCGTTCCGACTTTGGGCAAAAGCGGCAGAACTTCGATTTCCCCGAAAGATTTCCGCAAAAGAGAAAGTATTTCATCGTGCCTGTCGGCGCGATGAATCATCGTGAGCGTACCGGATGTTTTCAAGGCCGCCGCCGCGGAAGCGACCCACAAAGCCAGATCGCCGGTTTTTTCGATATTGGCGGCATGTTTCAAGTTATTGGGAGAAGCGTCGTGGCGCTTTTCTTCATGATACGGGGGATTCATCAGAACGTGGTCGAAAGAGGCCAGCAGATCGGACGGCAAAGACGTCGCGTCCTCCCGCCGCACCCCAAGCCCCGAGGCAAAAGCGTTGCGCCCGATGTTATGGTGGCACAATTCGACAAGGTCGGGCACGACCTCGATACCCAGCCCCTTGATGTTGGGCACCCTGCAGGCAAGGCATATCATGGCCCCGCCCACCCCGCAGCCCATGTCCAGAATCTTGTCCCCCTCCAACGCCGGAACGGCGGCGGCCAGAAGAACGGTATCGACGGCAACTCTATATCCGATGGTGGACTGTTCCAGGGTGACGCGCCGGTCGAGAAGGCCGTCCAGAGAGGTGGGTGTTTCGATCATAATTTGTCTATGGTAAGATCGCGTTAACAGATTCGAGCCTATACCCACATTGCACCATGTTTCGCCTTTTTGCCATCCTCGCTTTGAGCTTTTTTTTGGCCCTTCCTGCTTACGCGGGCACGGCCGAAGTCCGTGAGGCTGCGCGCATAAACAACTGTACCCCTAAAAAAATCGAGGTTGTTCAAAACTTTCTGGGGGGAACGGGAAAGGCCGTCTATCAAGTCTCGTGCAATTTGCCCAAAACGACGGGTTCGGAAAAAGCCGAAGGGCCCGACGCCATCCTGATCGGATGCGACCAATCGTTATGCACGCTGATACGCCCCGTATCGGCCGAAAAAAAGTGACGTCCCTATGACGTCATCCCCGCGAAGGCGGAAGGCAGAAATTCTTATCTTAATAGACCTCTTGCATAACCCGCTCGGACGAGGGGAATGCGAGGAGCCCACGGAGCGCAGGACCGCAAGCGTACTCTAAGGTACGTGCGGATCCGAGCACCGGAGCGACGAAGCAGTCGCCCGTCCGAGCTAGGGTTAGGCAAGAGGTTTAGTGCTTTTTTGTTTGCTTTCACGCCTTTCGGGGTGTACAGGCTCGGCAAGAAATTGGTTACGTTTAAGATTAACAAAAGAGAGAACAATGGACGGCGACACTAGTCGCGACCCTTACCGGTTTAAGGGTCGCACACACGATGTCTCCAGTATTTCTGCTTCCGGAGTTCGCGCCTAAAGGCGTTTCCCTTCCGGCGGCAGGACTGCATGGAAGGTGGAACATGACAACGACATATATCGCGCCTCATCAACGGCTTCGCGTCATTCACGCGCGGGGTTTGCTGCCGGCTGAAGAAAACAACGATAAGCCTCCCTCATAAGCATTTCATCGTCAGGCTTTCCGCTTTTTTGTGCGGTTTTTACGTTTAAGAAAACTTTGTTTTTTAGATATTGAAGTTCCGATCATGATGACTCCAGACCAGATGCCTGTGACGCTCTCGCTTCCCGACCGTTTGATGTCGGCGGCGAAAGAGTTTTTTTCGACGAAAAAAACAGTCACGGGACAAAGTGCGAAAAAAGTTGCCGAGCTTTTAAATGACGTTTCGGCGCTCGATCCGGACGCGGCCCTTGTAAGGCTCCAAACGGCGGCCGAGGGCTTGACCGCCGAAGAAGCGGAACGCCGCGGCGAAGTCTACGGCAAAAACCAGGTCGCGCACGAAGACCATACCGGCGCCGTGGAACATATTATCCGCCTCCTTCTGAACCCGCTGAACATCATGTTGCTGGTTCTGGCCGTCATCAATTTCGTGT
>CAZQOE010000023.1:0-5938 GCA_964594935.1 uncultured Rhodospirillaceae bacterium
GGCCCGACTCGTCGGTCGAAGGGCGGTCGGTTTACGAGATGCGCAAGAACATTGGCAAGGAATTGGCGAAGGAATCCCCCGTGGACGCCGATATCGTCGTGCCCGTGCCGGATTCGGGCGTGCCGGCCGCCATCGGCTATGCGAACGAAAGCAAAATCCCCTTTGAACTCGGCATCATCCGCAACCATTACGTCGGCCGCACGTTTATTCAGCCGACGGACCGAATCCGCCATTTAGGCGTGAAGCTGAAGCACAACGCCAACCGCCGGTTTATCGAGGGCAAACGCGTTATTTTGATCGACGACAGCATCGTGCGCGGCACGACGTCGACCAAGATCGTCGAAATGGTGCGCGCAGCGGGCGCGAAGGAAGTGCATATGCGCATTTCTTCGCCGCCGACGGCGCACGGGTGCTTTTACGGCATCGACACGCCGGAGTCCGAAAAACTGCTGGCGCATAACTATACGGTCGAGCAGATGCGCCGCTTTATCGGCGTCGACAGCCTCGCGTTCATCTCGCTGGACGGGTTGTACCGCGCGATGGGCGAGACGAAGCGCAACAAGGATATGCCGCAGTTTTGCGACGCGTGCTTTAGCGGCGAGTATCCCGTGAGCCTGACGGATATGCAATCGGAAGACGCGCAGGAAGAATTGTCGCTTCTGGCGCAGGGGGAATAAAAAAAACAAATTCAGGCTATAGGCTATAAAAGACTGCATGTGTCCGGATGGTTAATAGCTGCGTAATTTCAAGCGGTTGGGCAGTTGAAACGGCGCGGCCTTTTTGTTAGCTTTCGAAATATTGTTTTTCACAATTTGAAAAAGGAGTTTTTCATGGCTGTTTCTGCAATTTCTTATTATTGCACTCCTCTTCGCCACGATATTCCCTTCCTGAAAAACCGCTATCTGCGCTTAATAAAAGAGCAGTTCAGCAACGAAGACGCCCTTAAGGAAACATGCGCGCGAACTGTGGGCGGGGCTTTTCGTTTTGGTCCCGTTAATACACCAAAAGAAAGCGGCCTTCCTCCTTCTGTTTGGATAGCCGTTGGAACGGAGCGCGATGTAGTACCTTTCGTCAGATATTATTTACTCCAGCATGCTGTGGGAAATGGTTCCGCCAAGGGATACCCCTATTGGGATAATAAAGAAGCCGTTTCTATAAATGCGCCCGTTGTCGAGGGCGCACTTGATTTGTGCCCGGTTCAGATGTCTTACGCACAGTTCTTCTTTTCTAAGGCTCCTCAGCCATCGTAGAGCGAGACCGGGCACACGAAAAGTTGTCGCTTTTGGCGCAGGGGGAATGAGGCTTGGAGCCTTATTCTTTTCGATAAACTCAAAAAATTTCAATCTGGACACCGGCTTTCGCCGGTGTGACGAAGTAACTACTACTTCGCATAACCCGCTCGGACGAGGCGAATGCGAGGAACCCCGAAGCGCAGGACCGCAAGCGTACTATAAGGTACGCGGATCCGAGCACCGGCGTGACGAAGCAGGCGCCCGTCCGAGTTAGGGTTAGGCAGATTACGCGTCGATGTTGGTGACGTTCAAGGCGTTGTCTTGAATAAACTCGCGGCGGGGTTCGACGACGTCGCCCATGAGGGTCGAGAAGACCTGCTCGGCCACTTCGGCCTGATTGACTTTGACCTGCAACAGCGTGCGCACTGACGGGTCCAGCGTCGTTTCCCACAATTGTTCGGGGTTCATTTCGCCCAAGCCTTTGTACCGCTGCATCGTGAGGCCCTGCTTGCCGTGTTCCCATATCGCGTCGATAAGGGAAATGGGGCCGGACAGAGAGGTTACCTTGTCCTTGATCGCGAGCTTGGCCGGAAATTGAAACCATGCTTGCAGGTCGCTTGTCATCTGGTCGAGCTTGCGCGCTTCGGTCGAACGCAACGTGTCGGCGTCGAGCATATACTTGTGCGTTACGCCAAAACGCTCGCGGCTTAGGATCATACCGCCCTTCGGGGCCGCCGCGCCTTTCCAACCGCGTTCTTTTTGCGGCAACAAGGCATCAAGGCGCTTGGCGACGTATTCCGCCGCTTGCGCGGCGTGATCGGGGCTTGACACAAACGAGGCCGACAGAGCGCCCGCGATAGCCGCTTGTTCGACCAAGGCTTCGTGGCCGACTTTGTGCGCCAGAGACTTGATCGCGTGCTTCATGCTGCGCGCGCGTTCGGCCAGTTTGCGCAATTCTTCACCGACGATGACCTTGCCGCCGTGAAGCGCGAGAGAAACGTCTTCGACGCCCGTTTCGGTCAGATAGTTTTCCATCGCGGGTTCGTCTTTGAGATACCTTTCCTTCGTGTTGCCGCGCTTGATGCGGAACAGCGGCGGCTGCGCGATATAAATATAGCCGCGCGTAATCAGTTCGGGCATCTGGCGGAAGAAGAAGGTCAGAAGCAGCGTGCGGATGTGGCTGCCGTCCACGTCGGCGTCGGTCATGATGATGATTTTGTGGTAGCGCGCCTTGTCGGCGTTGAATTCTTCAGGCCCGATGCCGCAGCCGATGGCCGTGATGAGTGTGCCCACGGACTCGGAAGACAGCATTTTGTCGAAACGCGCGCGTTCGACGTTCAATATCTTGCCGCGCAACGGAAGAATGGCTTGAAACTGGCGCGCCCTGCCCTGCTTGGCCGAGCCGCCGGCGCTATCGCCTTCGACGATGAAGATTTCGGATTGCGACGGATCGCGGTTTTGGCAATCCGCAAGTTTGCCGGGCAACGAATTGGGATCGAGCGCGCCCTTGCGCCGCGTAAGTTCCCTTGCTTTGCGGGCGGCTTCGCGCGCCAAGGCGGCTTCCGCCACTTTGGAGACGACTTTTTTGGCGTCGGCGGGATGCTCTTCAAACCAGACGTTAAGCGTTTCGCCGATCACGGCTTCGACGACGGGCTTCACTTCGCTTGAGACGAGCTTTTCTTTCGTCTGCGACGAGAATTTGGGGTCGGGAACCTTGAGCGACAAAACGCACGTCAGCCCTTCGCGCATGTCTTCGCCCGCAAGAGCGATTTTGTCTTTTTTGAAGATGCCCGCGTTTTCGGCGTACTGGTTGACGGTGCGCGTCAATGCCGCGCGGAAGCCCGCCAGATGGGTGCCGCCGTCTTTTTGCGGGATGTTGTTGGTGAAGCACAGCATGTTTTCGTGGTAACTGTCGTTCCACTGCATCGCGCATTCGACGACGATGCCGTCTTGTTCCTTGCGCGCGAAAATCATCGGATGCACGGGCTCTTTCGACTGGTCGAGCCACGAAACAAAGGCCTTAAGCCCCCCTTCGTAGTGAAGATTGACCGTTTTGGGCTCGGCACCGCGCGCGTCGGTCAGGTTGAGATTGACGCCGGAATTGAGAAACGCCAGTTCACGCAGGCGATGTTCGACCGTGCCGAAATCGAAAACGGTTTTCGTGAACGTCGTCGGCGACGGCAAGAAGGTGACTTCGGTTCCCGTCTGGTCGGACTTGCCGACTTGCTTGAGCGGAGCTTCAGCCACGCCGTCGCGAAAGCGCATATAAAATTCGCCGCCCTGACGCCAGATGCGCAGGTCGAGATATTCGGAAAGGGCATTGACGACGGAAACGCCGACGCCGTGCAAGCCGCCCGAAACCTTGTACGAGTTCTGGTTGAATTTTCCGCCCGCGTGAAGTTGAGTCATCACGACTTCGGCGGCCGAGATTCCTTCTTCGGGGTGAATGTCGGTCGGGATGCCGCGCCCGTTGTCGCGCACGGTGCACGATCCGTCGGCGTTCAAAATCACGTCGATGCGCGTGCAATAGCCCGCCAGAGATTCGTCGATGGAGTTATCGACGGCTTCGTAAATCATGTGATGAAGGCCCGAGCCGTCGTCGGTGCCGCCGATGTACATGCCCGGGCGTTTGCGCACGGCATCAAGCCCGCGCAGAACGGTAATGGAATCGGCGCCGTATTCTTGCTCTTCGGGATTTTCGGTGACAGCTTCGCTCATTTTCTTTTTCGACCTTGTTTTTGCCCGGAACCGCGCTCCGGAAAGTGCATCTAAGTCCATGCCAGAATTAGAAAAAACGCCTCTGGCGAATCAAGTGTTAATACTACCCGAGGCCTTTAAAAAACGCTACCTTCTTTCGCATGAAAAATGCCGATTTTTATGTCAAATTCTTACTTGTTTTTCAATTGGTTATATATGTTTTTCTTTTCAAAAATCTTCCCTTTCTCCCGATGCGCCTTTTTTGCCAAAAAAGCGGGGTGAAACGGGCCGAATGACCGAATTAGTTTCGCCTTCGTCCTGTATAGTGCCGCCATAAATTATAAATTTTTTCATCACAAATCGCGCGGACATTTTTATGCGGAAAACTCTTGAAGGCGGCAGGTTGCCGACAGAACCTTGGTACGGAAAACATCCGTTTTCCGACCCGGAAGTTTTGACGCAAGAGTTGAACGCTCTTCCGCCCATGGAAGAGATGTCTCCGTTTTTTCTTACGCGCATCATTTATAAATTCGGCCTTTGCCAGAAAAACTACGCCAAAGACCTTCGGGGTGTTTCGCCGTCGCCTTTTGTCGATATCTGGAAGAATACGGAAAAAAGGTGGGTCGATGCCGTTCTGAAAGCGCTTCCGGAATTTAATCCGCAGGATTTGTCGGACTCTCTTTATGGTTTTGCGGCTCTGGGCGTCGTTCCGCCAAAGGAATTTCAGGATGCCTTCTTTCCATACGCCGCAGAAAATATGTCTTACTTTAATTCCCGCGATCTGGCTTCTTTATGCTATTCGATCGGCTTGCTTCGCCTTACGCCGCCGAACGATGCGCCCCATAAATTTTTGACCGTTTATCTTGACGCCATTACCCAAAAATTGCCCGAGTTCAACACGCGGGATATAACGACCGTTCTTTTTACGGCGGAAAAACGCGAATTCGAATTTCCGCCCGAATTCTGGAAGGCCTATTTTATCGCGTTTGCGGACAGACTGGATGATTTCAGCCCCAAGGATTTCGCCAACAATTTTAGATCCCTTTATAAACTGAAGGCCGATTTTTCAGGCCTGGAAGCGGAAAAATTTTTAAGCGCCTTTTTCGATGTGGGTCGCGAAAAGCTTTGGAAATCCAATCCACGAGACACTTCCACGATTTTTCACGCTCTGGCCGAAATCAGAATCGTGCCACCCAAGCCGTATCTGGACGACTTTTTCAGCGCCACGACAGAAAAACTTAAGGATTACGATCCGCGAAACCTCGGGGCGCTGATGCATTCCCTCGCGGTGCTGAGCCTTGCGCCGACGAACGAATTCTTGAAAGAGCTTTCTTCGATGACGCCCGACAGGCTCGACCAATATTCGCCCGAACAAACCGGTAAAATACTTTGGTCCCTTGCCGTTATTTCGGCCATTAAACCCGTATCAGAAGAAACGGTGGCTTTTGCCGCAGCGCTTGAGGAAAGAACCAACGCGTCGGCCTTAAGCGGCAGCGAACGAGACCTTTGCCACTTTGCTTGTCTTCGGTTTTTTCCCGAAAAAGCCCAAAAATTTCAGCTCAGGCCCTGGCGGGATCCACTTAGAGACGATGGATCGCCCGAAAAAGTTTTGTTTTTGACGCATCTGACGGCAGCTGGTTTCAGCCAAGAAGAAGACCTGCGGTATATTCGCTCGCTTGAGAAAAAAATGGATTATGCCTTCTGCCTTGAAAGCGCCGAGAAAAAGAAAGTCACCGTTTTGATGGAATTCGACGGGCCTTACGCTTTCGTCAATTCGAACCCCGGCGGTTTTGCGCGGCTAAGGGGATCCAAACGCCTTAAGACGGCTTTAATCCCCGAAGCGTGCCCTCAATCGGTTTTCATTCGCGTGGGAAAACACGAAGCCTCGCTGCTGGAATCGCCTGAAAGAAAATTTCTTCTTCAGGAATTGAAAGCCGAATTGCCGAATCTGAATCCCGGTGTCGCTTACAGGTTGCGGATCAACCGCAATAAACTTATTTCCGAGATCA
>CAZQOE010000023.1:5948-14424 GCA_964594935.1 uncultured Rhodospirillaceae bacterium
CCAAAAAGCTGTGCGAGATCATCCCCTGCGCCGAACTACCGTCACGCGCGGCCCGCCCTGCTGCGTCCATCGCAGGCGTAGTGCCGTCGCGAGACCCGTCGTAAGAGGCCTTATTCCGTGGTTATTAAGCGTTTTTCGGATGTTTTAAAACCGTTATGGTTAACGATAAAAATGTCGAATTACTTTCGCCTCTCTCTTGTATAGTGCGCGCAAGAAATTTTTGGTGTTTGCATTTTATTTACAGAAGGTTGTTGTCACATGTTGCAGAGAACGCTTGGCGGTGGAATCGATCCGACGAAGTTTTGGATGGAAATACTCTCATTCTTCAACTTCGCCGAAATGGAAAATCAAGTCAAAGAGGAGGTAAATTCACTTCCTCATCCGTCAAAAATGTCCACCTTCTATTTGGCACGCGTGCCTTATGTCCTCGGCGCTTACCAAAACAGATATTATAAAAAGAAATCTAAATCTCCCGTGCTGGAGCATTGGAAAAACATTCGGGAAGACTGGCAGAATGCCGCCAATGACAAACTTCCGGATTTCGGCTTAAAAGACGTCGCGGAAACGCTTATCGGCTTCGTCAATCTTGGCGAAAAGCCCCAGAAAGATTTTCTGGACGGCCTTTACGATATCATTTTAAACGAACTGGTCGACGACAGTCCTCGCCCGAAGGATGTTGTCCGGCTGTATTCCGCTTTTTCCGAGCTGGGCCTTAAAAATCCGCCCGAAGAGGTGAAGGCAAGCCTTATGGACGCTTTGATCGAGAAGCTTCCGACTTTCGACGCCAAGCAGACGCCTGAAATCATACGCTCCCTTAGCAATCTTGAGGTTGATCCTCCGAAGGAATTCTGGGCCGCGTATTATCCAAGAGCCGTAGAGAATTTCGGCGGCATGGAAGATTGGGAGCTTTCGGGGCTTCTTAAACCCTTTGCAAAGTTAGGCGTCGAGCCTTCCGACAAGGCGCCGCATAAGTTTTTGAGCGGTTACGTCTCGGCTCTTGAAGGCAGGTTGGAAGGATTTAAACCTGCCTCGCTCGTTGCGACGATGGAAGCGTTTGCCTCGCTTAATCTCGTTCCTCCGGAAAGCTTCCGGAAAGCCATGTTTTCGGTTTCGGGGGATAAACTCGGGGCTTTTGACGACGGCGAAATGTCCCGTTTGGTCAGGGCTTTTGCCAAACTTAACATGGTGCCGCCCGAAACGTTTTTGAAACAGCTCGCCGACGCCGGAAATTTTGGACATAAAAAGCTTAATCCGGAATCTTCAGCCAATATTCTTTGGTCTTTTGCCGCTTTTTCCGTTTCGACGCCTTTGCCCAAAGAAACGATGGAGTATGCTAAGTGGCTTCTTAAGAAAGCCAAGACCGAGAAAGCGAACGGCGAATTGGACGACGTGGGACATACTTTATGCCATTTGTCCTGCCGCCGCCTTTTTCCGGAAGAAAAAGACAGCTTCGACCTCGACGCCTTAAGGAAAAACGAGTCCCCCGTTAAACAAAAGTTTCTAAAACAGCTTGCGGCCGCAGGTTTTGAAAACGACAAGAAGCTTGGTCTGGTTCCCGGACTTAAGGTCAGGACCGATTTTTCCTTCCTTATGCAGAGCAAAAACGGGAAAAAGGTCACCGTTTTGGTGGATATCGAGCCTGCCGCCGAAGAAAAGCCGGTCAGCTTTTACGACACGTCGCCTATATTGATGACGTCGTTTATCGTCGAAGGATATCAGGAGCGAATGAAGCGCGACAAGTCGCATACTTCTTTGGTCTATATCCGCATACCCGAACGCGTCGCTACACAATTGAAGGGGCCGACGAAACTTCCTCTTTTTCACAAGATGAAAGAGATATTCCCCAATCTTCCGGCGGGCATCGCCTTTCGGCTGAAGTTCGACAACGACGCCATGTGCTACGAGCCTATTCTTTACGTCGAGCCGCCCAAAACGGCGGCACGGCCGGAGCCCAAGGCGGCAGCAACAGGGCGGCATTTGGCGCATCATTAATCCGGATCGCTTTTGATTCTACGGGTAATTACGGCTTAAAATTTAATCCCCGCCCGTAAAAAGTCGGCTATAATCCGCGCATGAGCGCTCCTGTAGCACGTCTTCCGGTCCTTAGAGGGGAAGGCAATCTCGCAGTATACCTGCGCGATATCCGCAAGTTCCCCCTCCTTGACCCCAACGAAGAATACATGCTCGCCAAGTCCTGGAAGGAACATGGCGACCTTGAGGCCGCGCATAAACTCGTCACCAGCCATCTGCGCCTTGTCGCCAAAATAGCCATGGGCTATCGCGGCTATGGCCTTCCTTTGGCCGACCTTATCGCCGAGGGAAACATCGGCATGATGCAAGCCGTCAAGCGCTTTGACCCCGACCGAGGGTTTCGCCTTTCGACTTATGCCATGTGGTGGATACGCGCCGCGATACAGGAATACATTCTCCATTCATGGTCGTTGGTCAAAATCGGCACGACCGCCGCGCAGAAAAAACTTTTTTTCAACCTGCGCCGCTTGAAAGGCGAGATGAAGGCCATCGACGACGGCGATTTGTCGAACGAGCAGGTCAAGGAAATCGCCGAGCGGCTTGAGGTGCCCGAAGAGGATGTCGTGAACATGAACCGCCGCATGATCGGCGGCGACCAATCGCTCAACGCCCAAGTCAGCAAGGACGGCGAAGGCGGCGATGAATGGCAGGACTGGCTTGTGGACACAGCCGAACCCGCCGACGCGCAGATGAGCGCGGCGCAGGAACTTGGAAATCGCCAGAGATTGCTGGCGCAGGCGATGGAAGGCCTTAACCCGCGGGAGCGCGAAATCATCGTCGCGCGGCGGCTAAGCGAGACTCCCTCGACGCTCGAAGACTTGTCGCAGAAGCTGGGCGTAAGCCGCGAGCGCGTCCGCCAGATCGAAGTCCGCGCGTTCGAGAAACTTCAGCATAACATCAAGATCGAAGCCGAACGCGAGGGATTGTTGGCTTAGGGATAACCCTTAACTATTGGTTAACACTTTATTCTTAGCCCTGTGTCATTGATCTTCTTATAGGCGAGGCGTCATGCGCAGGAAAATAATATCAGCAGTTCAAACGCGTATTTTGTTTGGCGCCGTTCTTGGCGTGTTGATCCTTTCACCAGTTTCGTCGTTGGCTAGTTGCATGCCGACCAGCGGTGGAAAATCCTGTTTTGGAGCTTTCTGCGACCAGCTTGGGCAAACGGTCATGGACAGCAATAATAAAAACCTTCTTGCCTGTATGTCTGTCACACCGAACAATGATAGCTGCTTAAATAACGGGTGTGTATGGAAGGCAATGGGAGAATCGAATACGGGCAAATCAACGCGTTTTTTGCTAACTCAGGCTACTTTACATCAATATCATATAGGCTGTTCCCCAAGCCTTAAATTCGAATTTTGCGCGTCAGCTTGCTCTCGGTATTGCAATGACGGTTGTTCAGTAGAACAGCCGATAGTTTATGATCCGCCATGCCATGCCGTCAACACCAGCAGATGTTGCGATTCTCTGATCAAAAACGGAAACAAATATACGAGCGGCGTGTTCGGGGGATGGGATGCTTCGAAAAGCACGGGAACGTGCGTTTGTTATTATTAGCTCGGCATTTTGTGAAGATGGGGGTGGCTATGGGAAACAAACGTGGATTGATAGCTGCGGCGTTTATGCTGTCCTTCTTGTTAGCGGGAGTTTCTCCTGCTTCGGCGGTCGTTTTTTGCGATCCGTCCACCATTAACGCAAGCTGCCTTGCCGCAGGGAGTAATTATTGCGAACAACTGGGCAAAACGACAATGGACGGAGATGAAAAAAACATCATTGCCTGTCTTTCCAACGTCGAAAATAATTCAAATTGTTCGACCGGCGATTGCACGTGGAAAGCGATAACGGGAGGCTCTGGTTCTACAAAAGAAATAACGATATCGCAGGCAGAATTAAAAATGTATAGCCCCTCTTGCTCGAATCCATCGACAAATTATACAAATTGCACGTATGCATGTACCCAGTTTTGCATAAATAGCAAAACTGATGGTGTTCCAAATAACTATGTGAGCGGGTTTTTATCCGCATGGGCAGCAGGACAGGCGACGTGCGCTTGTTTTCATTGATTGATGTGTCGGTCACGACATGTCGCGTGCTTGTTTCAGCTTTCTTGAACGAACGGAGATAATGATGTTCAAAGTTATTCTTTCGTCGGCAATTATTTTTTTATCAGGCTTATTTTCTTCAGGCCCTGCTTATGCTGTGGAATTCTGCGCTCCGAGTAAAGGAACGGCTTGCCTGTCTGATTATTGCAAGACACTCGGCGAAAGCAGAATGGATGGTGATTATACGAATCTTATTACGTGCTTGTCCACGGTTGCCAATAATAAAGATTGTTCGACGGGAAATTGCAAATGGATTGCGATGACAACAAGCCCAACTTTGGGCAAGATATTTTGGCTTCCCTTGCCAACATTTGTATCTACGTATGCTCCTTCTTGCCTTTCCCAGTCGCATTATATGGAATGTACGAACGGTTGCTCCATTTTTTGCAAAAGCGGCACTTTTAAGGGTGAAAAATTAGATTTTGCGAGCGGTTTTCTTTCCTCATACGCTACTTTTGAGGGCGTCGTTGGTTGTAGCTGCTTCTATAAATAATCGCATTTTCGCGCCTCCTTCAAGAGAGCGCGTTTTTACGTCTTGATTCTTTCTAAGCAAAATATCCTTACAAAATACATCCCGAGGATTCGTTCCTCTTGCGAAATTATGCGCTTAAACCCCATGCTGCAAAGCAAGGTCGAAAAGCCTGTACTTTTCTAATCTCCCCGTTAAACATCCCTTTTAAGATCGCAGCCTTGAATAAACCCGCGCTTGTCCCACATAAATGGAGGAGGTGTTTTTGGACAAAATCAATACATCCGGCTCTCTTCCTTCTTCCGTTGAAACCGCTTGGCGGGATTTTAAAGGCGCGGCGTGGAAGACGCACGTCGATGTGCGCGATTTTATCCAGAAAAATTATACGCCTTACATTGGCGACGAGGCTTTTCTTTCTCCTCCGACCGAGCGCACCAAAGCCTTGTGGAATAAAATTTCGGCCTTGCTGAAAGAAGAACGCAAGAAAGGCGTTCTCGATATCTCGACCGACAAACCGGCCTCGATCACCGCGCACGGCCCCGGCTATATCGACAAGGGTAACGAAATTATCGTCGGGCTTCAGACAGACGCGCCTTTGAAACGCGCCATCATGCCCAACGGCGGCCTGCGCATGGTCGAAATGGGGCTTGAGGCCTATCACTACAAAATGGATCCCCTTGTTCAGGAAATCTGGACGAAGCACAGAAAGTCCCATAATCAGGGGGTTTTCGACGTCTACAGCCCCGACGTTCTGGCGGCAAGAAAAGCCGGCATCATCACAGGATTGCCGGACGCCTATGGCCGTGGACGCATTATCGGCGACTATCGCCGCGTGGCGCTTTACGGAACGGATTTTTTGCGCCGCGACAAGCAACGCGAATTCCACGAAATCGACAACGGCCCGTTCGACGAAAAAATCATGCGCCTGCGCGAGGAATTGTCGGAACAATACCGCGCGCTCGACGAACTGCGGCAAATGGCGAGCACCTACGGTTTCGACATCAGCCGCCCCGCCGCCAACGCAAAAGAAGCCGTCCAATGGACGTACTTCGCCTATCTGGCCGCCGTCAAAGAACAGAACGGCGCGGCCATGTCGCTGGGGCGCATTTCGACGTTCCTCGACATCTATATCGAACGCGACATGCAAAACGGCGTCCTGACCGAAGAGCAGGTTCAGGAAATGGTGGACGATTTAGTGATAAAATTGCGAATCGTCCGCTTCCTTCGCACGCCCGAATATGACGCCCTATTTTCCGGCGATCCGACGTGGGTCACCGAATCCCTTGGCGGAATTGGCGAAGACGGGCGTTCGCTCGTGACGAAAAACAGCTACCGCTTTTTGCACACGCTTTACAACCTCGGCCCCGCGCCTGAGCCCAACCTGACGGTTTTGTGGAGCGTGAAGTTGCCGCAAAACTTTAAAAATTACGCGGCCAAGGTTTCCGTCGAAACAAGCTCCATCCAATATGAAAACGACGACCTGATGCGCCCGAAATGGGGCGACGATTACGGCATCGCGTGCTGCGTTTCCGCCATGCGCATCGGCAAGCAGATGCAGTTTTTCGGCGCTCGCGCCAATCTGGCGAAGGCTTTGCTTTACGCCATCAACGGCGGCGTCGACGAAAAGCTCGGCATCAAAGTCGCCCACGGCTTCGAGCCGATTGCGGGTTCGGTCCTTTCCTATAAAGAAGTCGAGCAAAAGCTCGACAAGATGCTGGATTGGCTGGCCGCCACTTACGTCAAAGCACTGAATATCATCCACTATATGCACGACAAATACGCCTATGAACGCATCGAAATGGCGCTGCACGACCGCGATATTCTGCGCACCATGGCGTGCGGCATCGCGGGATTGTCGGTCGCGGCGGATTCCCTGTCGGCTATCAAACACGCGAAAGTCTACGTCGTCCGCAACGAACACGGGCTGGCCGTCGATTACAAAGTCGAAGGCGCGTATCCCGCCTATGGCAACAACGACGACCGCGCCGACAAAATCGCGGTGGGGCTTGCCTCCAAATTCATGGACAAGATCAAGGCGCAGCCCTACTTCTACCGCGACTCGGTGCCGACGCAATCCATTTTGACCATCACGTCGAATGTCGTTTACGGCAAAAAAACGGGAAACACGCCCGACGGACGGCGCGGAGGCATGCCTTTCGCCCCCGGGGCGAACCCTATGTACGGACGCGACGTCAAAGGCTTCGTCGCGGCGGGGGCTTCGGTCGCGAAAATCCCTTATTCCTGCTCGCTGGACGGCATCAGCTGGACGGCGTCGGCCACGCCGGATTCGCTGGGCCACACGCTCGACGAACGCAAGGTCAATCTTGCCAACTGCCTTGACGGATTTGCGAAGGCGGGCGGTTTTCACGTCAACGCCAACGTTCTGAATTGCGAGACGCTGATCGACGCGATGGATCATCCCGAGCTTTACCCGCAATTGACGATCCGCGTGTCCGGCTATGCCGTCAATTTCATCAAACTGTCGCGCGAACAACAAAAGGACGTTATCAGCCGCACGTTCCACAAGAACATGTAATAGCGGGTTCGAGTAATCCTCCGCTTTGGCTCGACATCACTCGCTCTGCGCCTCGCCTGTAGCTTGCTGGGCTAATTTTATGGTTTATAATGGTCTCTTTAGTCCAGCGAGCGACAGGCTTTACGCAACCGCTCGTGACTCAAACGAGTCACTTAAAGCCCCTGTTAGGGTGATATGGCCAACGCCGAAAAAGAAGAGCTTTTTGGATACCTACACTCTGTCGAAACCGGCGCCGCCGTCGACGGTCCCGGAGTTCGGTTTGTCTATTTCATGAGCGGTTGCCCGTTCCGCTGCCTTTACTGTCAAAATCCGGATACATGGAAAATCGGCAGCGGCCGCAAAGTTTCGATCGACGAGGCCGTTGCAGAAATCGCGCCTTATAAGGACTTTCTGAAAATCGCTGGCGGCGCGACTGTTTCGGGCGGCGAGCCTTTGGTTCAAGCGCCTTTTGTGGGCGAGCTTCTGAAACGCATTAAGGGCGACTTCGGATTGCATACCGCCCTCGATACGCAAGGGTTTTTGCACGCCAACGTCGATGACGCATGGTTCGACGCCGTCGATCTGGTTCTGCTCGACATCAAGCAGTCGGACCCCGAAAAATACCTGAAACTCACAGGAATGCCTTTGCAGCCGACGCTTGATTGCGCCGAGCGCCTTGTGCGGCTGAATAAGAAAATGTGGATTCGCTATGTGTTGGTTCCGGGATTAACCGACGACGATAAAGACATTCTGCGCCTAGCGGATTACGTCGCGGGGCTTGGCCCGTGCGTCGAACGCGTCGAGGTTTTGCCGTTTCACCAGCTTGGCGCGTTTAAGTGGAAAGAGTTGGGGATTCCTTATGCTCTGGAGCAGACGCCGACGCCGACGGTCGGCCAGCTTGATCATGCGCGAGGATTGTTTGCGTCGAAGGGATTGAGTGTTTTTTGAAGGGTTAAATTAAAAGGGCCGGATTTGATCCGGCCCTTTTATCGCTTATTTCTTCTTCTTGGTGGTTTTCTTTTTGGCGGCGGGTTTTTTCTTCGCCATCGTTTTGCATTTACCTTTGCAGCAGCAAGCCATTTTCATTCTCCTTGTTTGAGGGGGACGAGAGACGGACGATACGCGCTGTTCCAAAAAAATCAATGAAGATCGAGCGTGCGTAAAAGCGCCGCCATGTCTTTCGGCAATTTCGAGGTGAATTTTCTGACACGGCCGGTGCGCGGATGCACAAAACGGATTTCAACCGCATGTAAAGCTTGGCGCGGAAATTCTTGCAGCGCTTCTTGCCCCTTCTTAACGCCGCCGCCCTTGCCGTATGTCGCATCGCCTACAACAGGATGCTTGATGTGCGCCATA
>CAZQOE010000024.1:0-11751 GCA_964594935.1 uncultured Rhodospirillaceae bacterium
CGAAGAGCCGCGCAACACTAATACGCGCCTGACGTTGGATAAAACCGAAAAGGGCGCCAGAGGCGAGTGCTTCTAGCCCTTTTCCTTCGTCTTAACCGCTTTCCAAATCTGCTCCATCTCGTCGAGCGAGGCGTCGGTAATTTTTTTACCCTTCTTGGTAAGCGCCTTTTCAATCGCGCGGAACCGGCGCTCGAATTTCCTGTTCGTGCGGCGTAAAGCGGCTTCCGGCGAAATATCTAGCTTGCGCGCCAGATTTGTGACGGCAAAGAAAACGTCGCCTAATTCGTCTTCCAAAAAATCCTTATCGGCCTTTCTTTTAATTTCTCTTTCCAGCTCGCCGATTTCTTCCTTGATCTTAGCCAACACGTCCCACGCCTTCGGCCAGTCGAAACCGACTCCCGCCGCGCGTTTCTGAAGCTTCACGGCGCGCGTCGCGGCGGGCAGGGCGGTGCTAATTCCGTCCAAAAGGCTTAATTCTTTACCGGCCTTCTTGGTGCGTTTGGCCTCTTTGTCCTTTTCCCAGTTCGAGGCGACGTCACGGGCGGTTTTAACCCTGCGTTTTCCAAAGACATGAGGATGCCGTTCGATCATTTTATCAGCGACATGGTTTGCGACGTCGTCGAAATCGAACCAACCGGCTTCGCGTCCCATCTGCGTATAAAAAACGATTTGAAAAAGAACGTCGCCGAGTTCGTCTTTGATGTCCTCTTTTCCGCCGCCCTCGATCGCTTCGACGAGTTCATACGTTTCTTCAAGCGTATGGGGCGCAATCGTCTTAAAGGTTTGTTCCAAATCCCATGGACAACCGCCCTTGGGATTGCGCAACCTCGCCATAATATCGATCAAGCGTTTGGTGCCGGATGTCATTTAAACCGCCGGTGTCCGCGACTTCGCTTTCGTCAATGAAGTTGGCAGTTGAAAATGCACGTTTTCCTGAATACCGCCGGACATCACCTCGACATCAACATTCTTGAATTCCTTGCGCAGGCGTTCAATCACTTCCTGAACCAGGTCTTCTGGAGCGGAAGCACCGGCGGTGATTCCGACGCGTTCTTTTCCTCGCACCCAGTCGAGATTCAGGTGCGACGCGTCTTCGATAAGATAAGCGTCTTTGCCGACTTCCGCGGCGCGTTCGCGTAAGCGGTTCGAATTCGAGCTGTTATGTGCACCGATGACAAGAACGACATCGACATGCTTGGCAAGTTCGCGCACAGCACCTTGTCGGTTTTGCGTGGCATAGCAGATGTCTTTTGTCGCAGGGCCGATAATATTGGGAAACCGCGCTTTCAGCGCATCGATAACGTCCTTCGTTTCGTCAAGGCTCAGGGTCGTTTGCGTAACGTAGGCAAGCAAGTCCGGATTTTTGACGTTGACCTTTTTGACATCCTCAATGTCTGAAACCAGATAAACGTCGCCCTGAATGCTTTTAATGCGCCCCAGCGTTCCTTCAATTTCCGGATGTCCCTTGTGGCCGATAAGAATGATCTCGTAATTTTTCTTGGCGTACTTCTGGCCTTCCGTATGGACTTTCAACACAAGCGGACAGGTTGCGTCGATAACGGTCAGATTGCGGCCTCTCGCATGGGCTTCGACTTGTGGGGTAACCCCATGCGCGCTGAAAATCGTCACGGCGCCTTCGGGAACTTCATCGGTTTCCTCGACAAATATCACGCCCTTCTGCTTCAGGCGCTTGACGACGTGAGGATTGTGCACAATTTCATGGCGCACATAGATAGGCGCGCCGAATTTGTCGAGAGCCGTCTCGACGATTTCAATGGCGCGTTCGACGCCTGCGCAAAAGCCGCGGGGTTGAGCCAGAATGACTTTCATTTGGTTATCTTTCACCTATTAAAACGAAGAAGCTCTTAGCATAATACGTCCGAAGCCTTCTGCCAGAATTTATCCGGATGCGAAATCAATTTATAGAAAAATCGGGGTCCCCTTCGTCAATAGGTTGACATTTGGGTAATTAAAGGGGAAAATTCCCTACCTTTTCGAGGTCGCCCATGTATACAACCAATATACCCAAAGTATCCTCTACGGTAGCGCAGGCGATCGAAGAATCCATCCTATTGGGCGGCGCTCAGGAAATCGCGAACATTCTCGAGCTTGTTAAAGACGACGAATGTTTTCCCGAAACTCTTCGCTACGGGCTAGAGGCTTTGTACTACTTCCGCCGCACCTATGGGAACGGGGGAGACATGGCCCCTACAAAAACCAAAGACAAGAAAAGAATTCTGGACATGGAAGCGATTTGGGGCCGCGAACTCATCGAAAGCCTCGATTATTATTCCGACATAACCGAAACCAAATACGCCTGAACGCAAGGATGAAAACATGAACGACACCGTTTCCAAACGCGCGTCATTTTGGCGCGAATCCTTGCGTAGTTTGCTCTCTTTTGCGAAAGCCGAATGGCAATGGATTGCCATTTTTGCCGCCGTGTTTGCCATCGAGCAGCGGTTTTCTTTTCTTAATAACGACTCACGGGACATATTAAATCAATTATTGCAGTCGCAAGGAAATCCAGCCAAACACGTCCAAATCATAAGCAACGTTTTGCCCGACATTCTTACGTCGACGGTGATTGCAATCGTGACGGCGGTGGTTGCGACCTATGTCTTCATGATCCTCTATCTTCGCCACGAAATGAAGGAAAAAGCGCCGGAGTTTTCCGTAAACAATTTTTTTTATTGGCTCTGGATAATGGCTCAAAAGGGTTTGGTGCTTTACCTGCCGTTATTCCTGATTTTATTGATTTTCGTTTTCACGGCGGCGCCGACGCCTTCCGAATCCATAAGCGGCTTTATCAACATGTTTTTGATATTGGGGACTGAACAGGGGGCGACGGTCCTCGCGGAAAAAGGAATGTCGGCCATTGGTTCGGCCAATCTCATCCTTCTTTTGGTCGGAAACGTTTGGTTCTTCTATTTTTATTTTTGCCTTTATCTTTTGTTTTTGGCCGCGCCGCTGGCCGCGTTGCGCCAGAGTTCTGTTTTACAAACAAGCGCAAAAATGACGAAGAAAGATCTTCTGCGCATATGGTGGGAGTCCATGATTGTGCTGGGCATTTTATTTGTCGTTTTGCTCCCAGTCATGCTTATCAATTTTCAAATTGTCCGCAGTTACGGCGCGTTTTCGTCCCAAGCCGCCATGGTGTCGGCCTTGATGAGCGGGATTTGGGAGTCGGTTACAAGCGTTGCGATGGCCGTGTACGCTGTCATTGTTTATCGCATTCTTCTGGTGGAACAGAAGACAATCGCCAACTGATAAGACCGACGAAATCCTTACTTTTTTCTCCTCAAACATATCAAGCATGTAAGTGTCTACGCGCGCGTTAACCATACATTTCTATTGTATAAATTACCCGTGTTTCATAGCATCACGGCTACAGCAAAAATCAGTTACAGTCCGTGACAATTTAACATTTTTTTTCAATCGTGATTGGCAGCGCAACCTTGCCGGAGGAATATTATGGAAGAAGATCGATTGGCCGATAATGAACCCCTGATCAAGTACGATTTTCGTGCGGCTGCCAAAAGTTTGACCACTTGGGCGCCGACGCTTGTAGCCGGCTTTATTGTCGGCGCTGCGGCCAGATGGGCTCTGACCGGCGCGGTATGCGCGGTTGCCGGCCCTGCAATTCCATATTTAGCCGTGACTGTCGGCGCAGGCGCTGTCGTAGGCAGCGGAATGCGCCTCTACAATTATTCCCGCATGACGGATGACTGGAAGGAAAAAAATCCGGAATGGAAGAAGGACGCGGTTGTCTCCGGCATGCTTTGGGGCGGCGGCGGCGCATTCGTTGGCTGGTTTGCGCTGAACGAATTATTGCCCTGCGCCCAGAAGATTATTGAAAATCCGGTTGTCGTTCCGGTGAACGCGACGGAAACGGTTGCCCCTGTGGCAACTTTTCCTGCGGGCAATGTCTCGGCAACTCAGGAAATTATAACGAAATCGAATAATTTGACAGCTCACGCCGGCAACGCAATATTCCATGATTGCAATACGACGCATTGTGGTTGTAACGACAACGCAGGCCTTCCGGGCATTAAATGCAATTGCAGCGATGGGGGAGACACGCTTCCCGATACTCCGCCATACATTCCGCCGCCGCCCGTAACGACTGCCGTTCCCACGACGGTGCCAACGACGATTATTCCAACGACGACGATTCCGCCGACGCCAGAGCCGACAACCTGTGAGGCGCCCAAACTACCTTGCGCTCCGTCTTGTGGCTGTGGCGGCGCCTGCATCGCGGAAACAACCTGTGGTCAGGTACAAGGTTTTAGGGATGGAGCACGGGTATGTTTTGATTCATGGCCCATGGGTGCTGATCCTAGGACCGTTGCTTGTGTGCAAACGCTTCCCAGCGGCGAGATTCAGATCGACAGAACCGAAATATTTGGCGGTAATGCGACGACCTGTCACCAGAATACGGTCTGTACGGATTCGTCTGTAAATATCTTTGGAATAAAGTTACCCCTCGGTGATATGACCATCCATTGTGAGACAACGACAACGTGTGGCAACGAAACAGTCGTGAAGGATGGCTGCGGAACGATGACTCTATTGCCTAAAGGTTGTGAAGTAAAAACACCACTAACGACGCAACCCTTCTCTGCTGAGACCTGTGGCAATACGGCGCAGGAGGCTGTGTGTGAGTCAAAGTCCCCATGGGATTCGGTTACCGATTCAACGGCAAAACATGCGGATGATTATTTGAAGTCGCCCGACAAGGATCTTAAGAATCCGGACAAGCCCCATGTGACTCCGATACCGACAATACCTGAAATTCCGACGACGCCAATAATTAATTATATCAAGCTCGAGCTTATGCATTTCTTTCGTTAGAGCTTGAGACGGCGGGATAAAGTCAAGAGCGCCGAACATTATCGCGATGTGGCAAAGGGTAGTGTTGTTAACCTAAAATGGTCGTGCGATGCGCGCGGTGTTAACCATAACAATGTGTAAATTTCCGCGAATTACTTTCATATATGTGTGATACAAAAGTATCCCAAATAGTGCGTAAAAATTTATACCGGATTATTTTTCATAATTTAACGGAGACACGAATATGAGCGCCAATCCTTTCAAGCCTTTCGATTCTCTTTCTGCGGCGCGTTTAGCCGTAGGGGACTTTGCGGAACAGCTCTTAACCTCCGTTCAACTCGATCCTGAAACGGCCAAGAAAGTAACCGATGCGCGCGAAGACGCGGCGCAGGTTCAAGCCATGCTTATCGTCATGGATAAGCTTATCGTGGAATTGATATCGGACGTAAGCGAAAAAGACCGCCGCGACGCTTTATTTAATTCGATTAAATCTCCGACCAAAGTGAGGGATTTGCTGACGGTTGTGGCAAAAAAATTTCCGGAAGCGAAAGCCAAGATAATCGAAGATAGCCTTGACGGTTTTATTGAAGCGGCTCGTGAAGGCGTTGATAAGCGCAATGGCCTTGCGGAAAAATATCCCGCCGTACCTCCTTACGGCGCCATTTTCAGCCGTCTGTTCGATGATCGTGAACTCGCGCAGAATGTTTTGTTGATTCAAGCGGGGCTTCGCACCCGTAATCTTCTGAACGACCAATCCATTAATTATCCGACACCCCGCGTGAACGACAACGATCCTCAAGAATTAAAGGACGCAAGCGAACAACTGGCCGCGCTGATCAAGGCGCGCAACACGGACGATTTTCCGTCCACGGCCGAGCAGAAAAAGGCCTACATCGAAGCCAGCGATAAAGCTATCAACGCTGGTCTCGATGGCCTTGACAAGAATTATCCGGAAGCGTCGTCGTCTCTCCGCGCTTCTATATTTGCGCCGGAAGGTATTGTGACTTCTTTCAAGAAGGCCGCCGTGGAATTCGCAAATAATCACAAAATTATTTCCGGCATCGGCGTTGGCTTTTTGACCGGCACGGCAATCCGTACGGTTCTGCCTGCCACCATCCTTAACGGTTTTCTCCCTATTCTGGCCGTTTCCGCCGTGACGGGCGCAACCGTTGGCGGTGTCATGGCCTATGCGCGCGTGAACAAAGACGATACGTTAACACCGGAAGCTAAACGCGGGATGATTATGAAGGGCATCGAATACGGGGCCCTCAGCGGCGTTGTAGGCGGTGCGCTGTTCCAAGGCCTTGCTTGGGGCTTTTCGGAGTACATTGCTCCGCGCCTCTCTGATTTTTATTCACAGAGCATAGCTCCAAACCTTTCCAGCGTAACATCGACGCAAGCGACGGTTCCGCAAGCGGATCCGGTCATAGTGCCGGATTCTTCACCAGATGCGGGCAACATAATGCCTACCGAGACGATTCATATTCCTTCGAACTCGGAATTTGACAATTTTAACGATGCTATGAACGGAATCGATAAAGGCTCGTCGATAAATGATACAGAAGCTTTCCAAAGGTACAACGCTATGGAAGCAGATCTTGCAGCCGCAAATCCTCCTAATGAAGTGATTACTCCAGAAGTAATTGTTCCAGAATCAATACCGGTTGTTGATACCCCGATTATTCCAGAATCCATTCCGGTTGTTGATGCGGCGGTAACGACAGCGCCTACCGAAGCCGTCGTCGCGTCGATAACTCCTGCAATAGATCCGGCCACCGGCATGCATTATATGTCAGGATACGGACCGCATGGCTTTGTGGAAAATATTTCGGCGGCCCAATTTATTGAAAATTTTGATGCCGGTATAGCATATAATCCCAGCACCATGAATTATGAAGCCTTGTTAAAAGACCTTGGCTTCGTGAATGTTCCGGACTGCGGCGTAAACGGCGAAAGCTTGCCCTCCATTCTTAAGACGCTTTCCGAACATCCGCGTTATTCCGGCCCGATAGCCGGTACCGTTTTTATCAATGGACACGAAGTGGTTGCAACGACGACGGCATCGCCGGCGACGTTTACATGGTCGTCGATGGGGGTGGGACAAGGCGTCGTTGAAGCCCCGCCTTACCGCTTTGCTCCAGCCGCTTCAGTAATTACTGATTGCATCGGTAATTGCCCAAATAATACTATTAACGATGCGGCGTCCAGCGTCAGAGATCTATCAAATGTCGCGGCTCCCACAATTTATGGAAACAGCATAAGCTTTGATAGCGTTATAAAACAAAACCCGAACCTTGTTAATTCATCGGCTACTCTGGTTGATCTTGGTTTTTCATGCCCGCCCCCATCGACAAACGTGGGAGAAAATAGCTTTGCGCTATACCTGAAAGTTTTAGGTGAAAACAGAAACTATTCGGGCCCGTTAGGGGATTCCATATTCAAGGATGGAACGGAAATCCTGCGCAACGGGATGACTGTAAACAAAACGCTCAGTTGCATGTATCAAACTTACTCCCCTGCATAAGGGAAGGGCACATCTATTGTATTAAGATTATCGGCGCAGTACTTCAGGTACTGCGCCGATTGCTGTGAATAATTATATATCGGCTATTTGATTGCGTTTTTAAACAAGTGTATAGTCGATAAGAAATGATTTTAAGGCGACCGCAACAAACGCCGCAGTATATTTTCTGGAGATATTTATGGCGCTGACACCGGCAAAACGGGAAAACTTCACCAAGTATATGCGCGTTTTCGGCGCATTGAAAAATCTGCGCGAATCGCCGGAAAATTTTGAATATTTTAAAAACCTGAGTTTTGAAGAACAGCAATTTCTGCTTTGTCTTTTTTATTCCAGAACGATCGAAAAAGACTTTGGAGATTTTCTTGACACGATGAACGATAAAAATTCTTCTGACTATGTGGAGATAAAAAACGCATATGGTGAAGAAACTACCAATCAAATTGGCGAATTTATGCTCTTTTTTGCTTCAGATACGCCGGATTCAAAAATATTTAAAATATTTGCCGCTCAAAAAGCCGCACAAGAACAGCAGCAACAACAGCAACAGCAACAAACATACGGTTCTTATTCCCCTGCAAAAATTGAAAAGATTACAGAGCATGTTGGCGAATTTGCCGCCGGCTTTGTCGCGGGCATGGCCGTAAGAGCCGCATTTTCTGCGGCGGCGATTTCTCTTTTAGGCCCGACTTTTGTAGGAGCGGTGGCCCTCGGTGCGTTTACGGGCGCCGTCGTTGGGACAGGATTTGGCGTATATTATTCGTACAAGAACCTTTCGTATAATAGGGTTCAAGATGTTGGTTTAGGCGGAGCCCTGTGGCGAGACAAAAAAGCGATAGCAAAGGGCGCGGCAATCGGCGCCGCATTCGGCGCTGTCGGCAGCGCTGCCTTTATGATGTTATTTGGCGGCGGGGTAGAAAGTTCCGTTGCGGCCGCCAACAATACCCAAACAACGCCGCCCGCCGCATCGACTCCGGTTGCCACACCAACAGTTGCTCCCACGACAACATATACGCCGCCATGCCCGGATTATCATACAACCAGCGGATTCAACAGCTGGCATAGCTGGAACGATGGATATAACCACGGTTATCACACGACTCCGGTTAATCATCCGACTGGCCATGTGTATGCTCATTTCGGTTGTGATGGCAGGGTCAGTATCCATATACTTGAGCCTGGCCAGCATATTTATACCGATGGATCGTGCAATTCGGGATATTGGGGGGATCAGCCCTGTCGTCCCTACGGCAACGGACACTGCTGTAGTGGCGGCAAGATTGTCCAAATATCTTAAATATTGAAGTGGTGCGCCCGGCGGGATTAAAACCCACGACCCCCGGTTTAGGAAACCGATGCTCTATCCAGCTGAGCTACGAGCGCCAAGGTAGGAATAATTCCAGCTTTTATAGCAGAGCAGGGGAGAGAGTCGAGCGCCGAAGGAGCTTCTGTAATCTGCAAATTGACAACAGGAATTTTGCGGTTAACTATGATTTTGTTCTTACCTACGATGATTCTCCTTTAAAAAGGACAAGTAAACGCGTAAGGGAATAACCTATTTCTCGGGATTTGAAATTTGGGAAAATCTGAAAATTATGGCGGAAAAAATTTCAATTTATGATTTTCTTAAAGGATGTTCTCGGGAAATTCTCGTTGTGCATGAGCAAACGCTCATAACAAAGCAAGATCGTGAGCAGAGAAAACCTTTCCGGTCCGAACACAATATCAATGGCCAATCGGAGTCAGAACTTCATCACATCATTCCCACCGCACTCGGCGGAAAGGACGAACGCAAAAACTATGCGTGCGTCGAAAAAAGATTACACGTCGAAATTCACAAATTTATTGAAGCGCAAGGGGAATTCCCCGTCGGGGAAGAACGGTTGATACAAATACCCGTCCTTGAAGGAAAAGTGTGGACTTTTCCGGAATATGTTGATGTTCCTGTTCCCGGCGAACCTATCCTACTAAAACGCCAAGTGCCGCAATTCGGCAGAAGTCCGGCCTAAGAATCCTCCCTTAAGGCAAAATCCTTTTCTGCCACGATATATTGTTGTATGCAGGCTATGCCTAAATTTTGGGAAAATAAATGAATACCCTTTATTTGCTCGGAGCCAAAGACCCTGAAATGGATCGCATCGTCGAGGTGCTGGAATCCCAAGGGCAAAGCTTCGATTTTGCGACAAAAAACGGCGAACGCGTAACACCGGCGACGGCCTATGCAGCCGACGCCCCCGCCGCCGATAATTATGACAAGATTGTTTATATCGAATGTCGGCCGATATCCGAACCCAAGGGGATTATATCAAAAATTATCGACCATCATCGCGAAGGCGATCCCGGTTACAACAAAGGCCCCTCACAGTATTGGGAGGCATCTTCCTTGGGCCAGCTTTTCGACCAGCTCAAGCTGACCCCGACAAGGCAAGACCTCGTATTCGCGGCGATGGATCATTGTTTTCCCGCTGCTATGCGCGGCGAATGCCCCGATTACACAAAAGAAGGATCGTATATTACGAAGGAAGAGGTTTTTGAACTCAAAGTGGCCGAAATCGCGGAAGGATCGAATACCGACAAGGATTATATCAAACAAAGAGTCAAACATTTTGAGGAAATATTGGAATCTTCGGCAACGCCAACGGTCATCATTGGTTCCCAACCCGTCAAGGACATGCGCGCTAAATATCTTGGCGAAGGATACTCGCTTGACCTGTTGACGGCTCAGATAGCGGTCGCGTTAAGCGGAAAAGCCGCCTTGCTGTCCAGCAGCGATCCCAAAAGCACGTCGAAGAAGTACACGATATACGGAAACGTGAATCCAAATACCATTACGGCTTTTAAGGAAGAATGGGCGCCCGAGCAGGGCCTCAAAGACATATACGGCGTGCCCCATCGCGGATACGCAGGCGCATACAAGCACTTAATGACCGATACAGAGTAAGCCTTCAGCGCCTTTTTGCGCAGCTTAGGCTGCTCGCTTAATCATATGTTAACGGCGGCGCATCAGATTCTTCATCGACATTTGGGAGAACTTCCATGAAAGTCGAAAAGTATCTTACGCGCTGGAGAAATGCAGGCATCGTCGATTCCGTCACCGCATCGCGCATTCTTGAATTTGAATCCAAATGCAGCGGCTTCGGTTTCGGCAATATGCTCATCAGGATGGCCGGATTGGCCATTTTTCTTGGCATCGCCGCGGTTATCGGTTCCAACTGGGATCAAATACCCGCAAGCCTGAAAATTTCGACACATACAATTC
This sequence comes from uncultured Rhodospirillaceae bacterium, assembly GCA_964594935.1. Taxonomy (GTDB): domain Bacteria; phylum Pseudomonadota; class Alphaproteobacteria; order UBA9219; family UBA9219; genus CAIXLI01. The sequence continues at coordinate 10,614 of CAZQOE010000024.1, forward strand.
TAAACGTTGCCGTCGCCGTTTTCTTGTTCCGCCATATTCAGTTGAAACGCGAAAAAACCGTCTGGTTTGATTTTTTTGTCGCCCTTCTCGCAGGGCTCACGCTCACCTTTATAGCCTTAATCGGGCAAATATATCAGACGCAGGAACCGACATGGAAAGCCCTTACATTCTGGTTGGTGCTGACAACGCCCTTTTGGTTGGGATTGGGTGAAGGCCGAAAGCACGTCGTTCGGTTGTGGGTACTTGCATTTCTTGTAACGTATGCCTTTTTCGCGTTCGACGGCCCTACAAAGGATTTACAGGCCCGCGCGCTTCTCGTGACCTTGCTGCCGTTCGGCATGATCGCCTTGGGCCAAAGCAAACACTTGCGCAAATTAAGCGAGCTAACCTTTGAGCAAATCAGTTTTGCAGGTTTTATCCTTGTCGTAGTCGGGACTTCCGCCGCTCAAATTGTCTGGCGGGATCACGAACTCACGCAAGCCAACGAAATATCCATTGCATGGCGCACGGCAACGGCGGCTTTTGTAGCAGTTTTGGCAATCGTATTTGCCCGTTACCGCAAAGGACTGGTATCCATGCCTGCCGATATTGATGTACTTTTGATATCGAGCGTTTTTATATGCGCAGCCCCGTTTCTCATACCTCACAACGATTGGTCCGCGCTCGGCGCGGGCATTGTCATGATATACTGGGCATTTTGCGGCTGGGCAGGGTCGAGGGCAGGGTACCCCCGCGCCATTAATATTGCGTCCATCTTTATCGCGTTGCGGCTTGTCGTCGTATACATAGAGATATTCGGCTCGTTGCTCCAAACAGGCGTTGGACTGATTGTCAGCGGACTTTTGTTGATCGCCTTGGTGGTGGGAACCCGTCGTGCGATGGGTTTATTCGGGCAAGTCAAATAGGGGAAACATTATGAAAACGCCGCGCACACTCCTTCTTGTCGCTGTTCTCCTTGTGCTTCCAATAGCGGGGGTTTTGGGTCTGGCGGCGGAAAAACAACTCTCGATCAGCCATAGCACGACAGTACGTATACCCATCGCGGGCTATGACCCGCGCCACCTCATGTACGGTCACTATCTGCGGTTTAGTTTCGACGGCCCATTGGCTCCGGACAGGGAGGCACACGAGTATTTTA
>CAZQOE010000024.1:11761-14413 GCA_964594935.1 uncultured Rhodospirillaceae bacterium
TAGCGCCTTGGCCAAAAGGCAGAATCAAACCATCGAACTTGAAGTCCATTATTCCGGCAAAAGAATAATTGGCTACGGCATGCTTTATATCAATAACCTTCCGTGGCGCGACTACATGAGCCAAAACCAAAAATAAACTCTCCGATAAAGGGATTTATCTTGCTTGGAAATTGCATTGGATACGCTAAACTAACGACATGAGAATCTTCACCAGCTTCCTGGGCATAGTCGTCCTTATTCTGGTCATGTCTTTTGCCTTGTCAAACAAGCAAGAGGTGACTGTAGTTCTGTGGCCCTTCCCAAACGCCCTACAAGCGCCCCTCTACGCCGTTGGGCTTGTACCCTTGGCTTTTGGATTCTTCTTCGGGAGTTTCTGGGGATGGATTACCAATTTACCGCACCGGTTTCACGCGCGTCAGTTGCATAAGGAACTGACAACCTTGAAAAGGGATCTCGGAAACGCTGCAAAGGTTAAAACAAAGTCATCATTCTGGAGTCGCAAATGAATCATATTTTCTGCGCCGTCGATACTGCCGATCTTTCAACTGCCGAAACTCTCGCCGAATCCCTCAAAAACGACGTCGCGGGTTTTAAAATTGGCCTCGAATTCTTTTATGCCCACGGAAAAGCGGGATATAGATCGATTGCGTCGAAAGGCCTGCCGATGTTTCTCGATGTCAAGCTTCACGACATTCCGAACACGGTCGCCGGCGCGGTCACGGCATTGCTGCCGCTCCAACCCGCGTTTTTGACGATCCACGCTTCCGGCGGGCCCGCCATGATGCGCGCGGCGGCGGAAGCCGCGGCGAAGGCTGGATCCTCAAGGCCCAAACTCCTTGCCGTGACGGTTTTGACAAGTCTGGACAAAGAAGACCTAATCGCCATCGGGCAAGACGAAGACACGTCGGAACAAGTCGTCCGATTGGGAACGCTTGCCAAGGAAAGCGGTATGGATGGCTGCGTTTGTTCGGCGGAAGAGATTCTGCATCTGCGCGCCGCCGTTGGAAACGACCTTATCCTTATGGTTCCGGGCATTCGCCCGACGTGGGCGCCTGCCAACGACCAGAAGCGTGTATTAACCCCGCGCCAAGCGTTTGACGCAGGGGCCACCTATATGGTTATTGGCCGTCCGATAACAAAGGCGGAAAATCCCGTAGAAGCCGCGCGGCGGATTACAGCGGAAATTCCTTGAGCGTTCAGGTCAAAATATGCGGCCTTGGCGATGCAGCTTCCGTAGATGCCGCCGTTAAGGGCGGGGCGCAATACCTCGGATTCGTTTTTTGCCCCAAGTCGCGACACAAAGTAGACCCGGCATCTGTAGCTTCCTTAATCGAACCTGTGCCGTCTTCTGTCGCAACCGTCGGCTTGTTTGTCGATCCCTCGGACGATGACTTGAGGCGCGTATTAAATATAGTTCCTATGAAAATGATTCAACTTCATGGAAGCGAAACGCCTGACCGGATTTCCGCCGTGAAAAAGATAACGGGATTGCCGATCATCAAGGCCATTGGAATTGCCGCGCCGCAGGATGTTACGACAGCAAAATCTTATGAATCCGTCGCCGATTTTCTTCTTTTCGATGCAAAACCTCTTCCGGACGGCCCCTCGGGTGGTAATGGGGTTGCCTTCGACTGGACGCTTCTTAAAAACGCGGTTTTTTCGAAACCATGGCTTTTAGCGGGCGGCTTGCATGAAGGAAACATAAAAGCAGCCGTGGCGGCGACGGGGGCTCGAATCCTCGACGTTTCTTCCGGCGTCGAAGACGCATCGGGGAATAAATCGCCTATAAAAATTAAGGCCTTTCTCGATAAAGCGCGCGTAATAGAAACCTGTTGTTAACACAAAGTTGTGAGAATAACCCCGCGTGTTTTGAAAGTGCTCTCATGCGTATATGGGAATTTGAAGACAAGAAAGAAACTCCTTCCGATCTTGTGCTCGAACAGGACTTCATCCTTCGTGTCCGCCGCATGCAAAGGGCGGCGCTGCATTGCCTTGTGCTGAATTTTATTTTGACGGCGATAGATCCGCTTGTCAAAAACGTAAACCTTATGGAACTTGCGCAGAAAAAGCTCAAAGCCTATGCGACGGTTACAAAAGGCTCATATTACGAAATGTCGAACGGCGACGTATTTCTTGTTTGGGAAAATCCGGGCGAAGCGCGCTTGATGGCCGATCGGGCCATCGAAGCGGCCTTGAATGAATATAAAGCCGATACCGGTTCTTTTCTTTTGATCTACCGCATGCCCGACAATTACGCCTTGCTCCGCGAGCGCACGAACGTCTATGTCGAAGATGTCCGCACGCGTATCGCCGCAAACGGCGTTCAGAATAAGATTGATGAATCGGGCGGCCGCTTGACGGCAAAAAGCGTCGATCAGATCGAACGGCTTCTGTCCGATATGGATGTCCGCCACTACGGGCGCAGCCAAAACATTTATCGCGACGACAAAGGGGTTTGGACCCCCATTGTCGAGGAATACTTCATCAGTTTCGAAGAACTGCGCCGCGAACGCTTCCCCAAGGTCGAAGTCGCCCAGTCGGAACATCTCTTTTTCGCCATTTGTTCGTTGCTCGACCAGAAACTTTTGGGCGCTGTGACAGCCGCGTATGAATCGATTGCGGGCAGAACCATCAACTTTAATTTATCCGTTT
>CAZQOE010000025.1:0-14361 GCA_964594935.1 uncultured Rhodospirillaceae bacterium
AAGACTTCTGTCCGACAACGTGTTGTCCGACGGAAGTCTCAACTTGCGCAGAGCTATTAGCTTTATCCGTATTCTGTTGTCCGACAGGCACATTACGTGTGCATATGACTTTGGCTCGGCGAAACTGAAGCTGAACCAAAGAGGGAAGGGGGCTGCTCTCGTTCATGCTGGCCCCCTTTCGGACATTGGTGTCCCGTGAACGAAACGCGCGTTTTCGCCCTTGGGTGTTTCAATTTTTTCTGTTGTGCCGGTGCTGGTCTGGGAAAAAACCACAGCTTCGGCCAAGCCGGTGGTTCACAATATCTGTCTCACGCAAGTCTCCCTATATTATATACACGAGACTCCGCTTTTTGGCCTTAGATCGTTGGGCGCTTATACTCGCACACCTCAATCGCCGCCATATTCCAGCGAAGAGCAAGGTGTCCAAGGCCTTTTCTTAGCTTCTCCAGCGCGCGCGGATTCCATGCAGGTTTCGAGTGGCCGCAAACGTCGATGACGGCCCCTAAATCTTCGGGAGGGATGGCTTTATGGGCTTGGTTAAGTAATTTATCGCTCATTGTTGGCTCCATTGAGGCGTGGTCACTGCTGGTGGGGCGAAATTCCTCTCGGCGGCATAAGACCGCGCCGTAATAGGCACGATGAAAACGTAATCCCGCCCGATATTCGGGCTCGCCGATGAGCTTGAGTGCGCGATAGGCATCTAACGGGCATTCCCATGCGGCTCTGTACCTGTTTATGAGTGTCTTGCCATGGGTATTGCGTTCGATGGTTTCCATAACGACACCGCCGTTTTGAAGGCGGCGCTCCTTTGTTGGGGAAGCCCCCATTTTTACGGTGGAGGCTCTTTTTCTATACCGCAGCTTTGCCATATGAACCCTCCCTAAAAATGATTTTGTGAAAAAGGTTTTCTATATTTTCGAGTCATAGCACAGATTTTGCAAAAAGCAAGAGAAATATTCATATTGGAAGCAAATAATTATCATAATGGATGTCTGGCCAGGAATATCATGTGGTTAATGGCCTAAAACTGCCAATTTTAAGGATTTAAAAGCAATTTTTCGATTGAATTTTCCAAATAGTAGATTATAGTATCCATTATGATAATTACAGGACGGCAAATTCGAGGCGCTCGTGGACTTCTTGGCTGGTCGATGGAAGACCTTGCCGCCAAGACCGGACTGACGCGCATCACTATCCGACAGATCGAAGCGGAAACTGTACAGCCGCAGGAAAAGACGCTCACCAAAATTTTTGCCGTCTTCGATAAGCATGGAATTGAATTCCAACCTGACGAGGGCATCAAGATACGCAAACAGGATACGCGCTCCTATTCAGGCAAGTCGGGTTATCGGCAACTCCTCGATCATGTCTATGAAACGGTCAAGAATGGCGGCGTCATTCGCCAGTTTAATTACGGCGATCGTCGTTATGCTCCTTTTGAAGAGGCGTTTGTTACTGAGCATCTAACGCGGCTGTCCGCCGTTAAGGGATTGGACGCGAAGGTTCTTGAACAAAGCGGCGATACGCCCAATCCGGTGAGTTATTGCACCTATCGTGATCTCGATAAAAAGTTCAAGGATATGGCCCCTTGGTATCTTTATGGAGATTATCTGGTTTTGTCGCTGCATGAGGCCGGAGGTAAGCGGGAATTTGTCACAGTTCATTCGAAGTTGCTTGCTGAACGCTATATCAAGGAATTCGATATTTTCTGGAATATTTCAGCGCCACCAAAGCGCAAGACGAAGGGAAAATGACTGCGGATAGATGGGAACAACAGCCGGGCGGATTATATTTGGCCGTAAGCCCCTTTGATAAAACCAAGCCCGAACATCGCGGCGCGGCAGAAAGCGTTATGCGCAGCACCGTTCAGACGGTTGCACAGGTTCACGGCGCATCCTTTAGCGAAAGAGACTTCCGTAATAACAGGCAAGCGCTTTATTTAGGGGACATCAGGCTCGATCTCTTGTTGGCAAAATGGGAAGTATTCAATCGTAAGCCCATTTGTTTGGGCGCGTCCCTTAGTTGGGATACCTTGGGCTTCGATCCTTACGGGAAAATTGGCCGTGCCGTATACACGGAAGACGTCTGTATTCTGAGCAACAAACTGCGCCAATTGATACGCGAAAAGCCGGAAGGCAAAGATTTTCCCGAAGAAAGCCTTTTGGAATGCTTCGAACGCATAAGCCTCCAAAACATTCGCACAAATGATGGCGTCTTGTACAAATTTGGCGAGGTCAACCCTGACAACTTAAGAATGATAAGGCCTCTGGAGAATAACGGCGGCTATTTCGGAAAAGGAAGGGACAGCGCGGTTTTGGAGTTTAAGAGCCTTCCCAACAATTTGTTGGACATGTTTCCGATGGACGCGAAGGTGATCGCGCTAAGAAAAGACGGGCTTATGGACGAGAACAACTTCATCGTTCGCTGGAAAGACGGAGATCACGACATTCGCTTCATCGTCACAAAAGGGCGGGCAACGGCCATTGGCCAACCGAGGGCGGATATACGTTCTTGGCACAATGGCAATCTGCCGGAGCAAGGCATATTAGAATGCGCAATTGCCGGAATGCTGTTAGCTGCAAAAAATGAATCTGAGGGCAGGGGCTGGGGCGCTCAACGAGGGCAAAATATTCCTAGCCCAGCGATACCGCTCCTTGGTTCTCGGCCAGAAATTTATGCCGCTCTGTATGGCGCGTGTGGAAATGAAATTGCAATAAGTGCAGCCGAACGCCCCGCCGCGTTCGGCAAACCCATGCCCGATGCTCACGTTTATGTGATTAACGACCAGCGAATGCTTGATGCGTTTGTAACCGTTGGAGCTGCGCCACGCTTGTTTGGCAACAAACCCATGATCCCCGGCGTCAATATTCTCAGAAATAAGATCGGGTTGGTCGCTTAATTATTTGATGGTTGTTTAGCGGAAAAGATCTTTCTTATCGTCATTCTGCGAGAAGATATGCCGCACGATAAACGCGCGCTGCGGGCAATGGCAATTTCAGATTTAATTGAATCTTTTTTCCGATCCGCTTTGCCGGAGCCCTTTGAACAAGAAAATTTGGATGTGGCGGGCTTAGTTCAGCTTGGGCGAACCGATGCCTGCACAGGCAAAAGAAAAAAGGGAAATATATAAAAGCGAATAATGCATCTTAAATACAAAAATATATATGCCGGATGGATAAAACCGACAAAAATAACCAATGATTGCCTGAAAGAATTCCGTGATAATAGCAGAGTGAGCCCAGAGTAGGTTAGTCGGTGGAAGGCATCAATTATATGGAAAAACTCCACTTAAGTGGAATAGCGCGCGGGGAATTTTGCTCGTAAAAATGATTCGGGTGTCCTCGGTCTCTTAGGGAAAAACAATGGTTGATGTGAGTCGTGAGCAAATGATCAAATTTTACAACTAGCGGATGAGTGCCTTTTCCATGACAGAAAAGGGAATCAATGGTAATAAAGTTGCGTGCGAATCAATCAGTTTTGTTTGGCAAAGGTGTTTGATGCGGCTCTCGAAAAGATCTTCCTTGACACGCATGTCAGTTGACTCGGCAATTCTGAAGATTTGTTCGTATGCAAAAGCTCCTCTGTCGGGGCTTTTTTGTTATTCAGTTTCTACGCCGAAAATTTATCATGACTCTATGTCCAGTAGAGGGGGCGTTTAATGAAAGAGAAAAAAGAAAAATATTCTCAGCTAAAAAGACTTGTTGATATCGCCTCAGCCATTTTCATTGCCTATATGTTTGCTTGTTATGTTTATGCGTTAAAGCCAGAAGAGCTACATACGGATTCATTGCCATTTTGGCTTGTTCTGGTTGTGGCAGATATTGTTCCAACCATATTTGGTATTACATGGCTTGCGTATAGATATGGCAATGCGATGTTCCAAAGGTATCCTTTTATTAATAACAAGTGGATTGTCGTCCTGCTTGTTGTTGTCGCCTTCTCTCTTAGGACATTTATCGAAACAATGTGGAGGGTTTTATGAGTGCAACTGGAGTGTTTTCGACGGTGGGCGATACCGCTGTTTCTTGGACTACTTCGGATAACACTCCTTTAGGGGACGTAGATAAATATTCCCAGCTTGTTGCAGGCAGTTTATCTCTTGCTGCCATGTCGGGGAATCCAATCATTGGATCTCAGGCATTAGCGACAAATTATGTTGTGGCTCATACGCAACTTGCGCTTCTAATAACGGCTGTTTCTTCTAATGCACCTAATAAAGACATTCTTTCCGCTTCTTTGGGAGTAGTAGGCGCGGCAACAAGCGCGGTGGGGGCAACAGCAGAGTTAGCTGGGGAGAAAAAATTAGCTAAAATAATGGAAGCGCTCGGCGGCGTAATAACGATGGTATCGTTAGATATGGCTGCACCACAAATGATTGATTATGTAAAAACTCAAATATGTACCCTTTTGGCAAATAACGATGCGCAATTTGTATCCTCAACCCCTGCTTGCGGACTAGCATGGAATGCCAGCTTAACAGGGCTTTCAGATTCGTTGAATTATCTGGATGCCTACATTAACAGCAATGGAAATCCCTCGCTATCTCAAAGCCAAGCCGCGGTTAGCGCCTGCTCACAGTTACTTTCCGATCTCTCCAACCTTTTTGGTGCCAGCGGCACATCTCCATTATCAGTTACTTCAACGGCGACAATAAATGAAAACTTTTTGTCATTGACGACTGAATCCGGTAATTCATCTAGTGTCACAACAACTGTATTTCAGGATGCTGAAGGCTATTTCGGGGCCCTGCAAAATTATTACGATGATGGGTCTGGTTTGGTTTTTGCTAACGGCAATTTTGTCAACTACGCCGCCGACTCTCTAGCCGACATATCCATCGATTCATCGGGGAATGTGACCACAACATTGACGCCGACTTCCGGTCCTGTTGGGAGCGTTGAGCAGACGGCATCCGGCGATATCACTATGACCGATGTAAGCGGCGCGACCATAAACGCCGTGAATGATGCAAGCGTAGGGTTGGACGGGTGTTCGAACATCACGGTCAATGTGTCCACCGGCACGATCTCTGTTTCTGCCGATACCACGGCAACCATTTGCGGCACGGACAATATTATCAACTCTGCATCAGGGTCTTCAGTTGCGGCGTCGGGTGTATGCACGGTCAACGGCTCAAGCACAACCATCAGTTTATTGGATGGCGCGACTGTCACCATCCACGGGGCGAACAACGCGATTACGGGCGGAGTGTGCAGCAAGGCCATTGTGAACAACACGGACGGAACGTCGCAGGTGACGTTCTTCTCGCCGACGGATTACAAGACGAAAGAAATCCAAAACTTTCTCGGCCTAAACGGCACTGGGGCGAATACAGAAAACTTCATCTACCTGAGCAACGGAACGACGTTGAAGCAGGTGTTTTCGCCTTCCCAAAACGGGTTGGGTGCCATTGGCACTGAATACACGCTGGGTGCAGGCAATCAGTGGATTAATCCCGTGACGACTTTCTTGGCCCCCACAGCGGCGACCGAGGCTGCGGACATTACGTATCTTCAGGATTTCAAATCATCGGTCAACACGATCATCGGGCTGGATGCGCCCTCCGTTCCCCGCAAAACGTTATATATGTAGTTATATAGACTTGATTGGGTAATGGTCATTTGGACTCTCCTTTGTCATGAAGACGTTGTTGCTGTTCGCGTTGAATTTTTTGTTTGTATAATTTGGATTCTTCGTCAAATTTCTTTTGAGGCATTGCATCTCTTTCAACGATATAGTGAAGATCTCCCTCTTTTCCTCGTATGACATACCACCAAACATCATGGGAATCTTTCACACGACAAACGGCATTCTCTCGAAGAAACGGTCTTGCTCCCCATGAGCTACCGCTTTTGGGGTCGGGATAATCATGTGCATCCGTGGGTTTTATAATAACAATGTGAGTTGTTGTTGGATCAATTTCCACATCGCTTGGAATGTGATCAGAAACGGGATAGATTGAATTCATGCGGGTTTTTTCTTGGAGCTCTTTCTGAGTCAAATGGTACGGATCTTCATGGGCTCTTTCTTCAATGAGCTCCGCTAATGTCTTTGATCCTTTTTTACATAATTCTGGAACCTTATTATGTAAGCTATTGTCCGTTTTCTGATCAGCACCCGTCACTTCGTTGATGTCCGCAAGCAAAGGTTTAGATATAAGAAGAGCAATCGTGATAGTCGCAAGTATCCGTAATATTTTGAGGACGGGTTTTTTCATGAGTTCCTCTGAGTGATTAGAGAACGGGGTTGAGCAAAAAAATCTCGACAACAAAAAAGCCCCGACAGAGGGGCCTTTTTGTACAAACAAATTTTCAGAATTGCCGAGTCAGCCGACACGCGTATCAAGGAAAATCTTTTTGAGAGCCGCACCAAACACCTTTGCCAAACAAAACTGATTGATTCGCACGCAACTTTATTACCATTGTTTTTTTCAACTGTCACGGGAATCGCAATCATCTGTCAGTTGCATAATTTGACAGTTTACTCATAAGACACGTCGCCCACGTTTCTTATTGAGAGACTGAAGGCACCAGAATCAATTTTTACCAGCAAATTTCATAGAGCTCTATCCTACAAAAGTGGGGGGCATCATTTTTCATTCAATTCTGACTGGCAATCTGGCGCCAAGCGTGTTCCGGATCGTTATAAACCGTTTACCAAACCCTAGCTGTGCCAAGCCGCCGCGATCGCATTTTGCAACGCCGTATCCGTCGGCATTGAGCTTGCTAAATCCGGATTAAATCCGGGATTGTTGGCTGAATACACAGCCATCGCCGAGACCAGTTGTTCAATTTGACTATCTAGCGTCATTTCATCGGACGATTGATCGTATGCCTGGATGCTCTGAACCTGATTTCCTGAACTGCTATACCAACCGGATACCGTAATCTGATTTGAGGTTCCCATCAGGTCAATTTCCAGGTCGTTTCCGCTTCTGGAAAACCAAATATCATCGTTTGTAACACTCCATGAAAAGCTTATTTCTCCTTTTGCAGAACTTCCGGCTCCATTATCGATGATTCCCTGACCAAACGCATCTTGGAATACATAGAAGTTCGGATCGCCCCCCATGTTGGTGATCTTATCGTTTTGCCCAACGTAAATATTATTCTCAATCCCAGAAACCGTGAGATTTGTATCGTCGTCGAGAAAAATCAACCCGTATGACATGTTCACGGTATCTGTGACGCCGTGCTGGCCGTTTCCGGAAATTGTTACGATATCGCCATTGATGGAATCATCGTAGACAACCGTTCCTCCGCCCACGATGTTGACTGTATTTCCTCCGTCGAGACCAAGCCAAACCGAACCGCCGCCCCCTATCGTAATCACGTTCTCGGTTCCGGTCGCCCCCACTGTGTCTTCATCGCCAGCGGTAATCGTGTTGTTGTTTCCATATACATCGGCATGGGCATCTTCCGTCAAAATTACCGTGCCGCCAGACATGGTTACCACGTCGGTCTCACCCCAGATTCCGTTTCCTGAAATATTTATCGCGTTTCCTTCCCCTGAATCGGCATAAACATAATTTCCACCGCCATCGATGTTAACTACATTTCCCGATTGGCTTCCGAGGAAAACAAAGCTTCCATTCCCAATCGAGATGGTGTTGCCCGTTCCGTAAGCGCCTATTGTGTCGTAATCGTTTGTAGTAATTACATTGTCGTTTCCAAATACATCTGCACGAGTATCGGCGGCCAAAACTACGGTACCGCCCGACATATTAATAATATTATCGTCCCCCCATATGCCGTTGCCCGAAACGTTAATAATATCGCCGATGGTTGACTCGTTATAAACCACACTTGCACCGCCATTGATGTTGACGACATTTCCTCCATCGCTACCGAGCCAAACCGAGCTTGCGCTTCCAATGGTTATGGTATTTTCCGTTCCATATACTCCTACGGTATCAAAATTGGCTGCGGTAATTGCGTTATTGTTTCCATACACGTCGGCGCGAGAATTTACTGAAAAAACTACCGTGCCCCCGGACATATTAATAATATCGCCATCTCCCCAGATTCCGTTTCCTGAAACATTAATCGTATCGCCGGAAGTAGCGTCATCATACACAACGCTGCCACCGCCAACTATATTGATCGTGTTTCCTCCGTCGCTGCCCAAAAAGGCTGAACAACCATTCCCTATTGTAATTACGTTGTTGGTTCCGTATGCCCCAATGGTGTCAAAATCATTCGTCGTAATTGAATTATCGTCCCCGTACAAGTCCGCACGAGTATCGGCGGCCAATAGAACCTTTCCGCCCGATACGTTGATAATATCGCCGTCCCCCCACATCCCATTCCCAGCAACATATATGCTATCACCCTCATCGGCATCGATGATTTGTCCGCCTAAATTATCAACATAAATCGAGTTGCTTGCCAATTGCGCAACATATTGAGGAGTCCAAATCGTACTGTTCGAGAATTGAACCTCGGATAATTGGTAGCTCGCCGCTCTGGAAATAGTCGAACAACCTCCATCACCCGCCAGCCGCACTATTGCTGCGACGATTATTCTGTTTTTCGCTTTTGCGCTGATATGGGCATGCTTCGGCAGCGTTGATATTATTGCGACGGCCCAAGGCAAGATCATTCCCACGGGTCGCACCAAGGTCATCCAACCTTTAGATGCTGGTGTCGTGCGCAGCATTCATGTGCAGGACGGGCAGCAGGTCAAAGCGGGCGATGTCTTGATTGAGATTGATTCAACGATTACCGAGTCAGAGCGTGACCGTTTGCAAAAAGAATATATTCAAGCTGATCTTGATGCCCTTCGCTTAAAAGCCGCGATCAACTTAAGTGACGATCCCGATACAATCTTCGTTCCTCCGGAAGGAGCAACTGAAGCGCAAGTGGCTACGCAACGCAATCTGCTTATGAACCAGAGGCAAGAGATCAAATCCAAGCTTGAGGGGCTAGATCATCAAATAGCGCAGCAAGAAGGCAATTTGGCTTCGGTAAACTCGACAATAAAAAAGCTCACGGAAACAATACCTTATATGGCAAAGCGTGCCGAGGCCCGTAAATATCTTGTCGATAAAGGCTATGGTTCCAAGCTTGATTACTTGACGACGCAACAGGACTTGGTTGAGCATCAGCAGGAAGTTGAGGTTCAAAAAGGCAAGCTTGCTGAGGCCGCAGGTGCCGTAGCTTCGCTTCAAAAGCAACGAACACAGGCAGAAGCCGAATATCAACATAAAAATCTTGCCGATCTTGGAGAAGCTGAACAAAAGGCTTCAAGTCTTCACGAGCAATTATTACAGGCTACTCAAAAATTCCGTCTTCAGACGCTTACGGCCCCTGTCGATGGAACAGTACAGCAGCTTTCTGTTCACACAGAGGGCGGTGTCGTAACGCCCGCGCAAATTTTAATGTCCATTGTTCCCGCAGACAGTCGTTTGGAAATCGAGGCAAGGGTGTCGAACAAAGACATCGGCTTCGTTCGGATTGATCAAGATGCGGCGATTAAGGTTGATACCTTCAGTTTTACCCGCTACGGCCTTCTTCACGGAAAAGTTTTGACGGTATCGCAAGATGCTATCGTGCAAGAGAAACCGCAAAGCGGTAGCCAAGACAAGCAGCAAACTGGCGCTGAAAATGAAACTAGCGAACCTAAAGGCCAGGAACTTATCTATATGGCGAGGGTCTCTCTCAATGAAGCCCAAATGCAAATCGACGACCGTCTTGTCCCTCTCTCTCCCGGTATGGCCGTAACCGTTGAAATAAAAACAGGATCTCGCCATGTCATCTCTTATCTTCTGTCGCCAATCAAAAAGCACGCGTCGCAGGCGATGCGAGAGAGATAGCAACCTTTGCTCTAACGGGGTTTACTATCCTCAAGGCTATCAGGCAGGTCAAAAATAGCGGTAAAATGAGGGATAGGAATTCCCTAAATTGGGAACTGCTCCCCAAACTGCTCCCCAAACAGGTGAGACAAGCTGATTTTGAGGGAGACAGACAGAAGCGGAAAATCGAGAAAATAGCTGTAAATATTGAACTTCTGAGGCTTTTGGAAACTAGGGGAAACGGGCGTTTTCGCTTTAGCAAACCGCCGCCTTCAGCCACTCGGCCACGTCTCCAATCCATGTTTTTAAGGCTCGCCTTTATAGCAAACTTGGGCGACTTGTCGAGCCTTGTAAAATGCCTATTTCCTTTTGGTTTTGGCCTTGGCTTGTTTCTTTCCGGCCTTTTTTTCGTGCCGTTCGAATAGTATCCGCAAGCCTTCCAGCGTAATCATCTGATCGACGACGTCGATGGTTTCGCTCTCATGCTGGATAAGGGGGGCAAGTCCGCCCGCCGCAATAACCTTGGCCTTGCCGCCGAGTTCTTTCTTGATGCGTTTGACGAGGCCGTCAATTTGCCCGGCAAAGCCGAAAACGGCGCCGGCCTGCATTGAATTAATCGTATTTTTGCCGATGGCCGCAGGTGGACTCTTGAATTCTACGGGATAAAGCCGCGCCGCGTTTTGAAACAGGGCGTTCATCGAAATCGCAACACCGGGCGCGATGGCGCCGCCCAGATAATCTCCGTTCGCGGCGATGGCGTTAAACGTCGTCGCGGTGCCGAAGTCCACGACGATCAGCGGGTCCTTGCAGCCATATTTGGCATGTGCGCCCACGGCGTCGCAGATGCGGTCGGGGCCAACATCCGTGGGGGTGTCGTAGCGGATGGTCATTCCCAGATCTCCGCTGGCCGAAACGAAAAACGGCTCGGTATGAAAATAGCGGCGCGCGAATTCGGTAAGGTCTCTGTTGGCTTGCGGAACGACGCTCGAAATCGCGACGTGTTTGACGTTTTCCAGCATCAATCCGCTGGAAACCAGAAAACCAAGAACAACGGCGCCATATTCGTCCGCGGTGCGGGTTCTGCTTGTGCTAAGCCGCCAATGCGCGATGAGTTTCGCGTCTTTGCCGTGTCCGCGATAAAATCCAAGCGCGACATTCGTGTTTCCGACGTCCAAAGCCAACAGCATGTTACTTCCCGGTGTTTTTGCGTTTGCTGGTCATCTGTTTTTCAAGCGTTGCCAGCCGTTCCCGCATGAAGGCAAGGACTCGCGCCGATGTCAACGCATTATCTATGTTTTTGATGCGGTTAGCGATTTCACTCTTGTTGCCTCGAAGCTCCGCAACGGCTTCGGCCAGCAAGGGCAGGGCGCGCGTGACGTTATCGCAAATATTGATGGTCGCCGCCTGAGCCGTGCGCGATAGCGGGTTGAGGTCGATGGAAATAACCTTCTTTCCCCACGCGATAAGGGCTTCCGTCCTATCGCCGTCCTCAAGGGGGACGATAACGACGTCGGTCTTGGCGATGCCGTCTTTATCGACGCTGGCGCGTGCCGAGGTCAGATGCGGAACGCGGGCCTTGGCGTTGACGCCGAGCACTTCCTTGGCTCCGTGCGATTGCAGAAATTCCGCAATCATTTTTTCCCTGTCAGCCGTGCGGCCATAGAAGACGTTGACTTCGATTTTGGCGGGAAGGGCATTGGCCAAGGCAATCAGAGAATCCGGCGCCAGCGCCGCCGTGTTGCCGTTGACGCTGATGACGGGATATTCGGCCTCCAGCAAAAGCGCGGCCGCCGATTTGATGTCTTCCAAAACGGGGGCAGGCGTCGCTTCGCCCAATATGTAATCGAAGGCCTCGCCGCGCCCGTGCGCTATCGGGCCTGTTTCGGCCACAAGGCCTGTCTTGTGATGTTCGGCGATGGCATGGCGCAGGCGTAAAGATGCGGCGCGGGGGTGGTCGTCGGGAACGTCGTACAAATGAATCTCCTTAAGAATAAGGACAAATAAATCCCGCTTTTCATAAGCCGCTACAGGCTAAATGTCAAACCGACGTATGTTTTATAACCCATGCGGCATAGGCTGTTATCCACTTTTCAAGGAATTTTTTGCTGCCTTCGCCGATGTTGCCCGAAGCGTCGAACAAGGAGTCCGTCATCTGAAGAAAGGCTTCCGGCCCGGGAAGCACTGGCATATTGATGCCCGCGAGAATATTCCTCAAATGCTGTTGCGCGGCCGCCGTTCTGATTTCTCCGGGCGAAACGCCGATAACGCCCGCCGGTTTGTGCGCCCACGCGTTTTGGCCGTAGGGGCGCGAGGCGTGGTCGATGGCGTTTTTAAGAACGCCGGAAATCGAACGGTTGTATTCGGGCGTGACGAACAAAACACCCTGAGAGTCCAGAATTTCCTTTTTCAGGCGCTTGACGGTTTCGGCCTGATTTGAATCGTCGTCCTGATTGTATAACGGAAGGTCGCCGATGTTCAGTTGCTTGAACGAGAATTCGGGCGGAGCGATTTTCGCAAGGGCGTCGGCCAGCCTGCGGTTGAAAGAATCTTTCCTGAGGCTTCCGACGACGACGGCGATCTGATACTGGGGCATGACAATCTCCTTACAATCTCGTTGCGGGAGAGACGCGTTCTCAGTACCACCGATTGGGGGAAGATCAAAGCCCTCTCCCCCTTTCGGAGGAGAGGGCCGGAGGCGGCTTTCTTAACTCGTTTTGATCTCGATTTTACGGGCGCTGCTCTTCTCTTCGGGGAGCTTGGGCAACGTCACGGTCAGTACGCCTTTGTCGAACTTTGCATCGATTTTGCTGGCATCGATATCGGCGCTCAAAGTCAAACGTCGTGCAAAGCTTCCGCTCGAACGTTCGATAATGTGCCAAGTGTCCTTCTTTTCCTCGCGTTCGACCTTTTTTTCGCCGCGAATGGTCAGAAGCCCGTCATCAAAAGAAACGTCGATGTCTTTTTCCGTTAATCCCGGCAAGTCGGCCGAAACATGGAAAGCCTTTTCATCTTCCTTAACGTCGATGTCGACGTTCATGGCCGCAGCTTCCATCGGAAGGGTCGGTAATCCGCGCCATGTGTCGTCAAGCGAGCGTTGTAAAGCGCGGCCGATAGAGAAAAACGGATCCATTCCCGTAGAGGGGTAACGGCCCGTTATCAATGATTGCAGTGTCATGGGTGCCTCCTCCAATTTTCGTTGAATGACCTCTGCTAAGGAGGTAGGCGCGCCCCAAGAAAAATAAAGGGGGCAAAAAAATAAAGCCGAAGGTCGCTTGAAAAAGTCCATCGGAAATCAAAGGTAAATTTGCTATGCTTTGATTATGTCAAAACTGGTTTCCAATTCAGAGTCCGGATTAATAAAACTTAACGGAGCTGGGATTCCGTTTTCAATTTCCCGGTCGAAAAAGCGCAAACGGACAATCGCCTTTAAAATGGAATATGACGGAAGCCTGCGGGTACTGGCTCCGATTTTGGCGTCGCGCGCGCACATTGTAAAAGTTCTGGAAAAGCGCGCTTCGTGGATTATGCGCGAGCACGCGGCGCGGAAGAAAGACGGCGGAAAACAGGAATATTCGGACGGCGCGGTCGTACATTATCTTGGATTTCCCTGTGTATTGCGCGTGACTCAGGGGCAGGGAGCCGTTTCCTCCTGCGCTTTGTCGCGGCGGGTTTTGCATGTGCATGTGGGGGAAGCGGATTTATCGCCGGAAAACTTGCGTCAGGAAGTTCGTCTGGAAATTTTTCTGTGGATTAAGAAACGGGCGCGCGAAAAGCTTAAGAAGCGGCTTGATTATTGGGCGAAAAAACTCGACGTCAAATACAGAAAGCTTGTTGTCACAAATCCGGAGCGCCGGTGGGGAAGCTGTAGCCGGGACAATGTCATACGCTTGAACTGGAGATTGATGACGGCACCCTTGCCGATCCTCGATTATGTGGTGGCCCACGAACTTTGCCACATCCGGCATAAAGACCATTCGGCGCGGTTTTGGAATTTTCTTGCTCAAGCCATGCCGGACTACAAAACGCGCAGAAAGACCTTGCGCCATGTCGAGCGCAGGCTGGTAATGTAATTTTTGTCCTTTAAAAGGAGGTTCTGATGTCCCTTGTCGTTGAACACAGGTTCAGCCAGTTTGGCCCTTTCATAAAGCTAGGGCTTGGTTATGGCGCGGTTGCGGCGATGATTTTGTCCTACAGCGTCAATAAATCGATACTTTGGATGATTATCGACGGCTGGTTTAGCTGGCTTTATGTGCTGTTTTTTGCCCTTTTCAGAGCCTAGCGGGGGTCTTTTGCCGGTTGCTTCTTTGTTCCGTTAATGGAAAGAATTATCGCGAAACGGTCAAAAACAGCCGTTCGATGATCGTTTCATCCCGTTCGAAGATATTTGGGGTCTTTTGGACATGCCTTCTGTTCATAAGAAGCGCCAAAACGGGCGTTTAAAGGCTGTTTTCATAAAAAAGCCATTATTTTTGGAAGAAATAAGGATAAAAAGTGCCTTTTTTTGTTGGTAAATGCCTTTTTCACCATATAACGCGTTGAGAAAAAGGGGTGAATCCAAACCCGCTCAG
>CAZQOE010000026.1:0-13724 GCA_964594935.1 uncultured Rhodospirillaceae bacterium
GTCGGCCTGTCACGCCGAAGGTCGCGGGTTCAAGTCCCGTCACTCGCGCCATTTTCCCCGAGGCGCTTTTGCCCCAGCACCAAGAAACCCGCATTCTTCCCTATAGCGCCGAGCAGATGTTCGATCTGGTCGCGGCCATCGAGCGGTATCCCGAATTTCTGCCGTGGTGCAAAGAAGCGCGGATTGTGGGGCAGGGCAAGAAAGGCGTTGTCGCCGACCTAATCGTCGGGACCAAGCTTTTTCAGGAAAAATTCACGTCGCAGGTGACGCTCGACCGTCCCGATGCGATAATGGTCGACTATAAGTCCGGGCCTTTAACGCATCTGTCGAACGAATGGAAATTTAAAGCCAAGAGCCCGAAAACCTGCGAGGTTTTCTTTGCCGTCGATTTTGATTTTCGCTCGCCGCTTTTACGCGCCGCGATGACGGTTTTCTTCGACAAAGCGCTTAAGCGCATGGTCGAGGCGTTCGAGCAAAGGGCGAAGGCGCTTTATGGATAATCCGCCTTCGCTGACGCTACTGCGTGACAAGTAAAAAACCCGCCTTGTTTCCAAGGCGGGTTTTTCGTGAGAAGTAATCAGAGAGCTTATTTGCCCACTGCTTCCTTCAATTCCTTCGCAGCGCGGAAGGCGATCTTCTTCTTCGCGGGAATTTGGATCGCTTCGCCCGTGGCGGGGTTGCGGCCCATGCGCGCGGCGCGCTTCTTGACCTGCAGAATGCCCAAGCCGGCCATGCGAATACGATTGCCCTTCTTGAGGTTCTTGACGAGCTGTGCGACCAGCGTGTCGCAGAACATTTCGTTCGCTTGCTTCTTGGAAATGTCATACTTCAGCGCGATCTCAGCCGAGATCTGCTTTAAAGTGACGGTGGGTTGTGTAATGGCCATTTGTGGCTCCATATGATTAGAGGTTAGAGTTCAAACTGCATTTACCTAAGCGGAAAAATTGAGACTTGGCAAGCAAAAGAACGCATGGCACAGGGGTTAGTTGAAACCATGATTAAGGAAATACGTGTGGCCTGTGGAAAACTTTCATTCGACGTTCTTGGCCCCCGTCTTTTCGGCTTTGCTTGCCAAAGCATCAAAAATACCGCATAAATAGGCGTTTTCCGGCTCTTAGCGAGGTTTCTTCATGTCTGTTGGCAACGCTTTTGTCGCCGCCGTTCTCGAAATCACCTACACTCTACTCGACCTATATGTGTGGGCGCTTATCGTCGGCGCTATCCTTAGTTGGCTTGTCGCCTTCGGCGTTATTAATCCTTATAACCGCGCTGTGCACATCATCGGCGACATGATCTCGCGAATCACGGAACCCCTGTTAGCGCCGATTCGACGCGTGTTGCCGAACATGGGCGCGGTCGATCTTTCGCCGGTCGTGCTTATTCTGATCATCTTCTTTTTGCAGTCTTTCATCCGCCATCTTGTGGTGCCTTGATGTCGCGCATCCTTGACGGCGTGGCGATATCGAAAGTCATCCGCGAAAAGCTGGCCCAAGAAATCGCGGCTGAAAATTTGTCTCCCGGCCTTGCCGTTATTCTGGTCGGCGAAAATCCCGCAAGCCAGGTTTATGTTCGCAACAAAATCAAGGCGGCGGAACACGCGGGGATCAAGTCGTTCTCGCACCGGTTGCCCGCGACGACGACGCAAGAGGAATTGCTTGAGCTTATTGAGCGCCTGAACGAGGACAGCAAAGTGCACGGCATTCTGGTTCAGTTGCCGTTGCCTCCGCACATCGATGGCCAGCACATTATTGTTTCCATCAATCCCGAAAAGGACGTGGACGGTTTTCATCCCGTCAATGCGGGGCGTTTGAGCTTGGGCTTGCCCGGATTCGTGCCTTGTACGCCGTGCGGCTGCATGATTTTGCTGCGCGAGGCGTTGCCCGATCCGTCGGGCAAGCGGGCGCTTGTCATCGGGCGGTCGAACATCGCGGGCAAACCCGTCGCGCAACTTTTGTTGCAAGCCAACTGCACGGTAACCGTCGCGCATTCGCGAACCCAGAATTTGGCGGAGGAATGCGCCCGCGCCGATATTCTGGTTGCCGCGATCGGCAAGCCTGAATTTGTGCGCGGGGCGTGGGTTAAAGAGGGCGCCATCGTGATAGATGTGGGCATCAATCGGGTCGCGAACGGCGCGGGCGGCACGAAACTTGTCGGCGACGTTGAATTCGCGGAAGCCCAAAAACGCGCCTCGGCGATAACGCCTGTTCCGGGCGGCGTGGGGCCGATGACTATTACATGTCTTCTTAAAAACACCGTTCAGAGCGCGAGAAAAAGACTTCTTGCATAACCCGAACTCGGACGGGTGACTGCTTCGTCGCTGCGGTGCTCGGATCCTCACGTACAAGAAAGTACGCTTACGGTCCTGTGCTCCTCGCTTCTCGCATTCCCTCCGTCCGAGCGGGTTATACAAGAAGTCTAAGTTTAATTATTATCCGGTAAATAAAAATCGACGAACGCTTTGTAGAGAGGCCTTAAGCGATCGGGCAGGGCATCCATATTTTTTTGGATCGTTTGCATATCCTTGCGCGCCAGCGGGCCCGTCAGGCTTTGGCGCGGGTTGGCGAGGAAATTTTCCAGATTTTTGCGCAGATAAAGCGAAACCGCTTCCGTAGGGATATTTAAATCATCGAAGGCCGAAAGACATTCGCGCCACAGGATTTGGGGAAAGTTTCCGCTCATGACGCAGAGCGCGTGGTAGTAGGCCTTATTTTCGGGCTTTAGCTCGAAGACGGGGTTGGCGAGTTTCGGAAAACGTTCGCGGAATAATTCTTTCGATGGCGCGGCGAAAAATATTTTCTCGTAAAAAGACAGATCGTAAAGCGATGGCCCGAACGTCATGAGCGGGTGAAAGCTTTCGATGCCTTCGACGGTCAACGAGCCCGAAAAATGCATAACCGCGCCTTTGAAACCTTTTAAATGCTGGTCGCGGAATTCGCGTATCGCGGAATCCTTGATAAGAAGAAGCACGTTCGATGTGCGCGCGAGACATTCCTGAAGCTGGCCTGCATTGTACTCTTTGCGGTTCCAGTCGGCGTAGGGAATGCCCTTGAGCGCAAGATAATGCTTAAAATGGGTTGCGGCACGGCCGGAGCCGATAATCAGGTACGGAAAAGAAGCAGTCTTACCCATAAGCCCTCCGGTATTTTTCTTGCGTCAAAAACGCTATTTGTTAACCCTAACATGAATGAAAGACATCGACAATTGAAGGGTTTTTTGCGAAATACTTTCAGAAATGCCGTGATAATGTGTCCGTCGATAAGGGTGTTTATAAAATTGTAATTAGGAAAAGTATTTAAGGGAACAATATGTTTAATCAGAATCTGGTTGTTGATTTATCCGTCCCCCAAAATCTGCCTGAGGTCTCGGTCGTATATCACACCGAAAACCTTGACCCCGTGGAGCAAAACGCCAGCGGGTTTTTGAAGTTTCTTAAAGAAATCCCTGAAAAGGCGAAAGAGTCGCCAGAGATTGTTCACGAAAATTTTGGTCCGGATCTGATTAAGGCCGGCATTACTTACGGCCGCAGCGCGCCTATGGGGCAGATTCCCAAGCTTGTGGGAAAAGATTTGGGCATTCTTGGAAAAGATTATCCGGAGACCACCAAGCGGGGCGTGGAGGATCTTTTGAAATCCGTCCGCGGCGGCGACGTGTGGGAAGATACCGACAATGACGCTGCTCAACGCGTTCGGTTCGACACGCTTGATATTATCCTTGCCGCCTTAAACGAAGTCTCTGTCCACGACAAGATGCCCGATTGGGTTAATCCAGAATTGGCGCGCACCGTTACGGAGATGATCGTTCTTCCCTACTTCTTCGATCATCCGATGAAGAAGGCTTTGGCCGTTCGCATGGAAGGGCCGTACGGCTTGCTTCCCAGTGAGGTTGCCGAGAGACATTCCAGCAAGGCTTGCGAGACGCTGGAAGTCCTTCTTGTTTTAAGCCCACATCTGGCAGACGAGGCCAAGAAAACGGCGGATAATCTGGAAGGGTTAATCGAGTGCGAAGCTTTACGGAACGACGAAGCTCACTCCATCGCCGTTTGCGCGTTGGGATGCGCGCACAGCGCAATAGCCAGGGCGAGCGTGCTATCGCCTGCGGCGGCCAGAAATCGTCTAAGGGAAAATGTACGGCAAGTGTCCTACGTCACTTTGATACTGTAACGCGGGCTTTAAATCAGAGAGCAAAAGGAAGAATCATGGACAATCAGAAAGTGGTACAAGGGTTGTTATCCGAGTTATTCGGGCTTGGCGCGCGCGCGGCCGCTTTGAGCATGAATTTTCAGGGGACTGAAGACGAGGAAGTTGCTCTGGACGACTTCGTCGCGTTTATCGAAAGCGTTCCGGAAAAAGTGCGGCATAATCCGGCGCTTGTTCACGAACATCTTGCGACAGGGCTTACGCTGGCGGGCGTTACGTTCGGCGATTTGGATCAAAAAAGGATTTGCAGCGCTACGGGGTACGCCCTTGGCTCTGTCGGAAGAAAACACCCCGAAATATTGGAATACTCGGTCGATTTTATTGAAAAGGCCATCAAGGGCGGTCGGGTTTGGGGAAAAGACGAAGAACCTGCGGCTCAAAACATCCGGAACAACGCGCTGGAAATTTTTCGTTTAACGATGAAATATTCCTGGATTTCGGAAAAACCGGAATGGCTCGGGTTTGATTGGGTTTTTACCGTCACGTCGGCGGCCGTTCTTCCGTTTCACACGGATGCCGAGATGATCGGCAAACTTTCTTCTTACCCGAATAATCAGAAAGCGATATTCGTGGACAGGCTTGCCGCGATCAATTCCGTTCAGGCGCGCGAGGCTCTTGAGGATATGATCCTGTTGGATCCGCATTTGTCGAAACAGGCTTATATCGCGCTCGATTGCTCCAAAAAAATCGCCGAAAGCCTTGCTTCCCCTCAAATGCTTCCTTTTGCTTTGGCGGCCGCTGAGCACACGCGGCGCGGCATCGATAAGGCGGTGAAAAAATCGGCCAAGAAAGCCGTTCGCCCGCCGCAGGGCATGGTGAAACAGCCGCTCTGTGTCGTGCCCCTCGACATTCTGGTTATGTGATGCGGAAGTTGGAATCTTTAGACGCGCTGCGAGCGGATTTCGGCCCTTATGCCGAACTTCAGCGGCTTGGCCTTGCGATGAGAAAATATTATTGGGAGATTCCCAAAAACGACGACGAAAGAAGACAGAAAGAACAAGCCGTAGATAAATTTACCAGTTATTTTAAAGGCGTTCCCCTTCTCGTCGACGCAAGCCCGCATTTGGCAAAAGAAAATCTGGCTGAAAACCTTATGAGGATCGGCATTACGTTCGGCCGCATGGATGAAGAGGCCCATATTTATAACGCGTTGGGCCGTCCGATCAGGCGCGTGCGCGGAGAAACGCAGATTCTGATGACGGCGGGGCAGGTGCTCAGCCAACTGGGCGAAAAGCACGAGAAAATGAAAGACCCCGCGATCGAGTACCTTAATAAAAAAATCAAGGGCGGCTATTCGTGGAGAATGCGCGCTATGCCAGAGGCTTATATGGAGCGCGAGGACGCGCTTGAAATTCTTGGCTGGGCCGTTGTCGGGACTCCGGAATGGATCAACCCGGATCTGGTTCGCATCGCAATCGAAGGGGCTATCCTTCCCTATTGCACCGACCGCGTTCTGATCGACAATATTTTATTCGATATGAATAAGCCCGATTCCCCGGGGCCGGAAGATTTTGTTTTGGATTATTCGGAAAAGGCGTGCGAAACGCTGAGGACGATGCTCGAGTTGAATCCGGATTTGATAGACAACGCCGCTTTGACGGCCGAAAGAGTGAAAAAAATGGCCGAAGGGCTGATGTTTGAGAAAAAAATATTTCCGATTGTCATTGAGGCCGCGGAGGAGGTTCAAGACACAATCTTGGACGTCATGAAAGAAAAGCTGATTCCGAAGAACGTGGTCATCAGGATACGCCAATCTTCGCCGCCCGACGACTTGGCGTTGTGATTCAGGCCCGTTTGCCCTTTAGATTGTTCGGCTGCGCTTCCGTAATTTTTACGTCGATTTCTAGGCCGTTGAGGTTTGCCCGAATTTCGGCGTCGGCGTCGATAAATGTCGGCTGGAGATAGGGCGTTCGGCCGAAGAGTTGGCCTTTGTGCTGTCCGTTGTCATCGAACAGAACGGAAATCGTTTTACCCACCATGCTTTCGTTGAATTTCGTTTGCTGATCGCGCAGAAGGGATTGAAGCTCTTGCAGACGCGCG
This sequence comes from uncultured Rhodospirillaceae bacterium, assembly GCA_964594935.1. GTDB lineage: Bacteria > Pseudomonadota > Alphaproteobacteria > UBA9219 > UBA9219 > CAIXLI01. Next base: position 6,237 of record CAZQOE010000026.1, read on the forward strand.
TCCATGATGTTTTCATGGATTTGATTTTTCATCGCGGCGGCGGGCGTTCCCGCGCGGCGGCTGTATTTGAACGAAAAAGCCTGCGCAAAGCCGATATCGCGCGCGAGGGTCATCGTATCGGCAAAATCGGCGTCGGTTTCGCCCGGAAAGCCGACAATAAAATCGGACGACAGGGCAATGTCGGGCCGCGCCTTGCGCAATTTGTCGGCAAGGCGGCGGTAATCGTCGGCGGTGTGGTTGCGGTTCATGGCCTTGAGGACGGCATTCGAGCCGCTTTGGACGGGCAAATGCAAAAACGGCATGAGCTATGGAATGTCTTTGTGCGCGGCGATGAGTTCGTCGTCCATGTCGAGGGGATGCGACGTCATGGTGCGCAGGCGAACGAGCTTCGGAATTTCGGCAAGGCGATGGAGCAGACGCGCAAGGTTCCATGTCTTGCCGTTTTTGTCCTCGCCGTGGAAAGCGTTGACGTTTTGGCCCAAGACCGTGATTTCGCGCGCGCCTTGCGCCACAAGATTTTCAGCTTCGGCGATAATAGCCTCGGGGGTTCGCGAATATTCCGCGCCGCGCGTGTAGGGAACGACGCAATAGGTGCAGAATTTGTCGCAGCCTTCCTGTATCGCCAGAAACGCGCCGATGCCGCTTGTCCGATGTTCGGGCAGGGAGTCGAATTTCGGATGGGCGGGAAATTCGGTGTCCAAAACGCCGCCCGATCTGCGCACGACTTGGGCAATCATTTCGGGCAGCCGGCGATACGTTTGCGGGCCGAAAACGATATCGACATACGGCGCGCGGCGCTGGATTTCGGCGCCTTCGGCCTGAGCGACGCAGCCGCCGACTGCCACGATCATCCGTTCGCCTTTTTCGGCCTTGGCTTCCTGAAGGGGACGCAGGCGGCCTAAATCCGAGAAAAGCTTCTCGGTCGCTTTTTCGCGGATGTGGCAGGTGTTGAAAAGGACCAAGTCGGCGTCGTTCGCGTCGTCCGATAGCGCGTAGCCTAAGGGCGCCAAGACGTCGGCTATACGACCTGAATCGTAAGCGTTCATTTGGCAGCCGAAGGTTTTGATGTGCAGTTTCTTCATAAACTTTTTGCATAACCCTAACTCTGGCGGGTGACTGCTTCGTCGCTGCGGTGCTCGGATCCGCACGTACAAGAAAGTACGCTTGCGGTCCTGCGCTCCTCGCTTCTCGCATTCCCCTCGCCAGAGCGGGTTATGCAAAAAGCCGCAAGCACGATATTTAGCTTAATGCTGAATGATGGGCTAGAGACTGTTTCACGCCTTTGGTTACGGCGTCCTGGCACGCGACGGCCAAGTCCTTGCGGTTCGGGTAATCGGCGTATGTCAAAGGCTCGTGGAAAACGACGTCGACCGTAAAGCCTTTATGCTGGAAAACGCCCCACAAGTGCGGGACCATCGAAAGATCGCCATACCAAGCGTATTCGGCGCGTTCCTCGCGAAGGATTGGAAAGCCGTCAAGCTCGACGCAGGTGATGGAGACGGGCTGAACGGTGATGTTCTGGCCTTCGGCGGAATCGTCAACGATGCTGAAAAGAGCGCTCTTGAACGGCAGGACTTCGAGCCCGTCCGACGACGTTCCTTCGGGAAACAGGATTAGGTTCCTCTTTTTGGAAAGATATTCCTGCAACTGCGTGCGCTGCTCGGCCGCGCGGGTTGACCGGCGCTCGATAAAAACTGTGTTCTGCATACGCGCCATAAATCCGAATATGGGCCAGTCCGCCACTTCGGCTTTGGCGACAAAACCTGCCGACAGAAGATAGCCAAGAACGGGAACGTCGAGATATGACGTGTGGTTTGAAACGAACAAAACGGGTGCTATGGTTGAAGGCGTGCCATGAACGCGCACGCGGATACCCAGAAGCTTGAGCAGCAGAAAATGGAAGAGGCGGGGGATTCTGAAAGGGTGTTCGGGATCCCAGCGTTTGAAGGCCAGTGCGAACGGCGACAAAATAAGAATAAGCAGGAGAAAAGCCGCCGTTTTAAAAACGGCGATGATTGCTGCGATAATGTCGTCAAAGCTTCCCATACAGGATTTGTGGCACAGAAGTGGAGCCTAAATCAATCCGGTATAACAATTTCGGAATTGCCGCCCAGATTATAATGTTTTTTGTAGCGGCGCGTCATAAGGTCGGTCTTTACGATAATGCAGATATCCGTCGTGTTGAACTGATAGTCGATAACGGCCCCGTCGCCGACAAAGCCTCCGACGCGGATATAGCCCTTGATAAGCGGCGGAAGGCTGTTGTTGCCGCCGCGCGGGTCGAGCTTAAGCTCGTCGAAGGCTGTGTTGGGATCGAAGGCTTCGCGCGGCAGAAGGCTCATATCGACGTAGCGATCCGGCAAGGCTTTGGTGCGCAACGCGGGCGGCGCAAGGTGATGATGGTAAAGATAGGATAATGGGATTTTCAGCGCCTCGGGGTCAGTGCCCGGCAGGCTTGCGCAGCCGAACATCAGCGCGATGTTATGGCGCGCGACGTAAATGCCAAGCCCGCGCCACAGGAGTTGCATGACGGGGCCGGTGCGGTATTCGGAGTCGACGCACGAGCGCCCGAGTTCGAGGATTTCGCCCGGGTAGGCCGCGAGGCGCGAAATGTCGTATTCCGAGCTGGAATAAAAACCGCCGCACTTGTCGGCGGCGTCGCGGCGGATCAGGCGGTAAGTGCCGATGACGGCGTTCTTGTTCTTTCGCGCATGGTCGAGAAGGAGAAGATGGTCGCAATGCTCGTCGTGCTTGTCGAAGTCGCGCCTTAAGCGTTCCATATCGGGCGTTGGTTTGGCGCCCATTTCTTCGTAAAAGGTTTTGTAACGAAGCTCCTGCGCCTGTTCGACCTCGACGGCCGTTTGCGCAAGGCGAACTTCAAGGCTGCCTAAGCGCATGTCGGGGCTGATGCCCTCATTGAGCGAGTGTACGGTTGCCGTCAAAAAAGTCTCCGAAAAGGGTCGGGAGTAAATGTCGCGGTGCTATTTTCGCGACTCGTCGAATCTTGCCCCCTAGATATAACATGAAGGATTGCTTCGGCCCCAATGAAAACGGCCCTGACCAAGTCTGTTAAGTGATCGCTCTAATATATTGAAAGAAATAGCAAAAACGCGTTAAGGTCTTTTGTTTTCCATAGCCTTATTTTTGCCGCTAAAGTCGCTAGAGTATCGACGTTTCCTGAAATTTAGGTGTTCCCATGCCGCAAACCATCGCCCTTGTCGACGACGACCGCAACATCCTGACCTCGGTGCAAATGGCGCTTGAGGCGGAAGGTTTTACCGTTCGCACCTATACCGACGGCGACGAGGCCTTGCGCGGCCTGACGCAGCAGCCGGCGGATTTGGCCGTTCTCGACATCAAGATGCCGCGCTTGAACGGCATGGAGCTTTTGCAGCGCCTTCGGGTCGGCGGCGCGACGGCGCCCATGCCCGTCATTTTTCTGACCTCGAAAGACGAAGAGGTGGACGAAATCATGGGCCTGCGCATGGGCGCGGACGATTACATCAAGAAACCTTTTTCGCAGCGCCTGCTGGTCGAGCGCATCCGCGCCCTTCTTCGGCGCGAACAGGCGAGGCAGCAACCGGCGACCAACGACCCCAACGCTGTCATGATACGCGGCGATTTGACGCTGGACGGCGCGCGGCACGTCTGTTTGTGGAAGGGCGCAAACGTCGATTTGACCGTGACCGAATTTCTTCTAGTCAAGGCGCTGGCGCAGCACCCCGGACACGTCAAAAACCGCGACCAGCTTATGGATGCCGCCTATGGCGAGGCGATTTATGTGGACGATCGCACGATCGACAGCCATGTGAAGCGCTTGCGCAAGAAGTTCAAGGAAGTCGATCCTGACTTTTCCCAAATAGAAACTCTGTACGGCGTCGGGTACCGATATAAGGAATAAGTTTTGCCTCAAACGGTTCCAGAAAATATCTCCATTCCTTCAGCGCGGCCCGAGCGCACGATTTCGCCTTTGTTGCTGCGCATTCTGGCCGTCAACGTCATGGCCTTGGCCATTTTGGTCGGCGGTATTCTGTATCTGGGCAACTATCAGGACCGCATCATCGCGACCGAATTGAAGGAAATGTCGTCGCAGGCGCGGATTGTGGCTTCCGCCATCGCCGAAAACGCGATTGTAGTCGACAGGCACGACGAACGGATTTTATCGCCGCTTCTGGCAAGGCTGATGGTGCGGCATCTTTCCGAGGCGACCGAAAACAGGACGCGCCTTTTCAGCGCGTCCGAGACGCTGCTTGCCGATACCCGCAACCTGTTTGCTGATCGAGGCGGCAAAACGCAGACCGACGAAACGGCGTCGGACGAGGCGCCGCTGAGCTGGGGCGCCCGCGCGCTTGCCGCGTTTTTCGACACCATTGATGTCGTTCACGAGAGGCATACGTATCCGCGCTATGGGCAGGCCTTGCAAAAAGGCAGCGTCTTTAACGTGACGTCGCGCGCGCTTAAGGGAGAGGAGGCGACACAGGTTTGGAGCACCTCAAAAGGCCGGTTAATTTTGGCCGTAGCCGTGCCCATTGAACATTCGCGCCGCACTTTCGGCGCGGTCATGATGTCGCGAACGGATGCATCCATCGACCGCGCGATTTATGACGTGCGCATCAATATTCTGCAGATTTTCTCTATGACGCTCGGCATCACGATTTTTCTGTCGTTTTATCTTTCGCGCGCGATTGCGCGCCCGTTGACGCAGTTGGCGCAGGCGGCGGAGCGGTTGAGACGCGGCCAGTCGGATCAGATGGGCATTACCGGCTTTTCGACTTTGCTGCGCGACGACGTTTTGCCCGATATGACCTCGCGTCACGACGAGATCGGCGATTTGTCGGGCGCGCTTCGCGCGCTGACGGCTGCATTGGCGCACCGCATCGGCGCTATCGAGAATTTCGCCGCCGATGTGGCGCACGAGCTTAAAAATCCGCTTACGTCTTTGCGCAGCGCGGTTGAAACCGTCGCGCGCGTGCAAGAACCGGAAGCGCAGAAAAAATTGATGGCGATCATCCGCGACGACGTCAACCGCATGACGCGGTTGATTACCGACATTTCAAGCGCGTCGCGCCTTGACGCCGAATTGGGTCGGGCCGAATTCGCCAACATCGACATCGGCGCAAATATCGCCCAGATGCGGGATTATTACAGCCAAAACGACGCCGGCGCGGGCGGGCCGCGCATTGATATTCGCATGACGGGCGTTAATCTGCGCGTCATGGGCGTAAGGGGACGTTTGGCGCAGGTGTTCCAAAATCTGCTTGATAACGCGATTTCGTTTTCGCCCGCGGGCGCATCCGTGACGCTTTCGGCCTCGCGCGCAGGGGATTTTGTGCAAATAGAGGTCGAGGACAGCGGGCCCGGCATTCCCGAAAATAAGCTCGGCGCGGTTTTCGACCGCTTTTACAGCGAACGCCCGAAGAGCGAAAAATTTGGAACGCATTCGGGATTGGGGCTAAGTATTTCTAAACAAATTGTCGAGGCGCATCATGGGCGCATCTGGGCCGAAAACCGCAGGGATGACGCGGGTCGTATTATCGGCGCGAAGTTTGTCGTGCAGATTCCGGCGGCGGAGGGATAGAGCGCGCCATATATTATTTATTTCCGAGACAGCGTCAGATTATAGGGCAGAATAATATTTTCATCTTTGGGCTTGTTAGGCTTGCGGATTTTTCTCGTTGTTTCGTGTGCTCCGGCTTTCCAGTTTGTGATTGTGCAAACGCCGAAGTAGCCGCTCGCGAGGCCATACAACATGAATAAAAAACCATCGCCCAGAAGGACGCCATAGAAAGACGCTCCGCCTGCAAGTGCGCTATATAGAGCGTATTCTTTGCTTGCTTCAGAAGGAGGAGGCAGAAATTTTTTCAAACGCTCGAAGGCCATTATATTCTCCGAAAAAGAGTAGAGAAATTATACCTCCCTCTATATAACCAACCAATTAAAAAAGGTCTGAGGGCTTTTGGCGAATGTTTACTTGGTTTTATCCTTGTATTCGCATAAATCGCGGATAAGGCACGTTAAGCACTTTGGCGCGCGCGCCGTGCAGACGTAGCGCCCGTGAAGCACCAGCCAATGATGGGCATGGTTAAGCCATTTTCTCGGCACGTTCCGCATCAACTGTTCCTCGATTTCCTCGGGCGTTTCGCCTTTGGCGAGGCCGATGCGGTTCGAGACGCGAAGCACATGCCTGTCCACCGCAACGACGGGCTGCTTGAAGACGGCATTGAGGACAACGTTCGCCGTTTTGCGTCCGACGCCCGGAAGCTTCTGCAATTCTTCCCGTGTAGCGGGGACTTCGCTGCCGAAGCCGTCAACGAGGGCTTGCGAAAGCTTAATGACGTTCTTGGCCTTCGCATTATAGAGGCCGATGGTCTTGATGTATTTCTTAAGTCCCGCCTCGCCCAATTTCACCATCGCTTGAGGCGTTTTGACTTTCTTGAACAAAGGCGCGGTTGCTTTGTTCACGCCTTTGTCGGTCGTTTGCGCCGAAAGAACGACCGCGACAAGGAACGTATATGGGTTGACGGAGTCGAGCTCGGTGCGCGGCTCGGGGTTGGCGGCTGCGAGGCGGCGGAAGATTTCGTTGACGTCGGTGGGCTTCATAAGGGCAGCTCTGTTCCCATCGCGCGTTGGTAAAGCTCGGCCACGGCCGCGCGTTCGTTTTCATCGCATTTATTGAGGAAGCTGAGGCGGAAGGCTGCCGCGAGATCGTGGAAAATATCGTCGTTTTCCGCCCACGTGATGACGGTACGCGGCGACATGACCGTCGAGATATCGCCTTGCATAAAAGCCTGCCGCGTAAGATTGGCCAGCGCGACCATGCCTTGCAGCGTTTCTTTTTTGTCGGATTTGGCGAACGAGGGGACTTTGGCGGCGACGATGGCTTCTTCTTCCGAGGATGGAAGGTAGTTGAGCGTCGCGACGATATTCCATCGGTCGAGCTGGCCTTGGTTGAGCGCGTGCGTGCCGTGATAAAGCCCCGTCGTGTCGCCAAGGCCCACGGTGTTGGATGTCGCGAACAAACGGAACCCTGCATGCGGCGTAATGACGCGGTTTTGGTCGAGAAGCGTGAGTTTGCCTTCGACTTCAAGCACGCGCTGGATGACGAACATCACGTCGGGACGGCCCGCGTCGTATTCGTCGAACACCAAGGCGCAGGCGCGCTGCAACGCCCATGGCAGCAGGCCTTCTTTGTATTCGGTGACTTGTTTGCCGTCTTTTAAAACAATTGCGTCTTTGCCGATCAGGTCGATGCGGCTGATATGGCTGTCGCGGTTGATGCGGATGCAAGGCCAGTTGAGCCGCGCCGCGACTTGCTCGATGTGCGTGGATTTGCCCGTGCCGTGATAGCCCTGAATCAAAACGCGGCGGTTGTGCGCAAAGCCCGCTAAAATCGCCATGGTCGTATCGGGATCGAAGCGGTAGGCCGTGTCGATGTCCGGCACGTGCTCGGTCTTTTGCGAGAAGGCCGGAACTTGCCAGTCGGTGTCG
>CAZQOE010000027.1:0-5521 GCA_964594935.1 uncultured Rhodospirillaceae bacterium
CAGCGCCAGTTTGATAATGCCGTGGGCGAGCTTGTGCGCATAAAACATTTCGATGCGCAGCGATTGGGGCTTGCCACCCGCCTGATCCTTGAAATTTTTGGGATCGTCGTCGTTAAGGACGGAAATCATGGCGGCAACGAGGTCAAACGTCACCAGTTTTTGTTCTGTCGGCGGCAAATCCGTTTGGGCAATAACCATGTCCTGAAGCCGGTTGAGCGCCGCGTGCCGCAGCCACACGATTTTGCTGTCGCGCGCGACTGCGATGAGCGGGCCGAGGGCTTTTTCGGCTTCCGCGCCGCGAACATTGTTGATGCCGCGCAACGCCTCCATGCACGCGCCGAACGGTGAGGTTTGGTGGTTTTTTAAAACGTCCAGCGCGGCGTCAAACGTTTGCATTTTTTCCCTTTATCAGACCAGATCGCGCGTGGGAGGCTTGGGCGCCGATGAACGCTTGGCGAAGGATTTCCGCGACGGCGGCAGGCCCAGATTTTGGCTGGACACCGAGATTTGCACGAACGACAGAAGTTTTTTGGCGGAGGCGATGTTTTGCTCTTCCGCGTGACGGAAAAGGGCTCTGGAATTTTGGTTTCTTTCGAGCTTCCTCACATAGTCCCGCAGGCCCGTGCGCAACGCGACCGTCGACGCTTCTTTGGGATGCCCCATCAAGGCCGCCGACAGGACCAGGAGCGCCATGTGATGGGTCTTATGGAGGTCGTTGACAAAGAGGCTTCCCGTAAAGCCTTTGGGGTTCCAATAGTTTTGCGGGTTGTTGTCTTTAAGCACCGCAAGCATCGCGCCGACGATGTCGGGCAATTCGGGCATATACTGCTTCCCTTTCGCGAGCACGATTTTTTCGGTTCTTTCGATCGCGGCGCGGCGAACGTTGAGCCGCGTGTCGTCGCTCGCGATTTTGGCGATTGTTCTAACGACTTCGTCCGAGGCGCGGAAAATGTCGTTGCCTTTGACCGAGCCTGCGACCTTGAGCGCGGACAGACATTCGTCCTCGGAATAGGAGGCGTGGTTTTTAATGACGTCCAGCGATTGAGCGAATGTTTTCATTTTTATTCCCTTTAGTCGGCGGGTTTTTATACCAAGCCGAGGAGCGGCCCATAAAGGCTTCGTTATAGTTAAAATGGTTTCATTTCGCAGATATGGTTGCGGGCTCGGGCAAAAACAAGAAACCAAAATGAAGAAGAAAGAAAAGTGCTCAATCGGCCGGTTTTTAAGGGCTTTTATTTGGCGTTAAGCCTTCTATACTCTTCTTCATGCTCGCTTATTTCATCCGCCGCCTTCTGCTGATCATCCCGACGCTGCTCGGGATTATGGTGCTTAATTTTATGATCGTTCAGGCGGCCCCCGGCGGGCCGATCGAGCAGATTGTCGCCAAGCTGCACGGCACGGACGTCGCCGCAACGGCCCGTTTCGGCGGGTCGGGCGCAGGCGACGTGTCAACGCCTGCGGGACAGGCGATGAAGGCCGGAGATGCCGCCGCCGTGTCGCGCTACCCCGGCGCGCAGGGCGTGGACCCCGAATTGATCAAGGAATTGGAAGTGCAGTTCGGGTTCGACAAGCCGTTGTACGAACGGTTTTTCACGATGATCGGCAATTACGCGCGGTTCGATTTCGGCAAATCGTATTTCCGCGACGAGAGCGTGTTTCACCTTGTCGTCAGCAAGATGCCGGTGTCGATTTCGCTGGGGCTGTGGACGACGTTTCTGGTTTATGTGGTTTCCATCCCCTTGGGCATTCGCAAGGCCGTAAAAGACGGCACACCTTTCGACATGTGGACAAGCGCCGCGATTATCGCCGGTTATGCCATTCCGAGTTTTTTGTTCGCCGTGCTGCTGATCGTCGTGTTTGCGGGCGGAAGGTATTTGGATTGGTTTCCGTTGCGGGGGCTGACCTCGGATAATTGGGGGGATATGAGTTGGCCCCAGCGCATCGGTGATTATTTCTGGCACATTGCCCTGCCCGTTACCGCGCTTGTCATCGGCGGGTTTGCGAGTTTGACGATGCTGACGAAAAATTCGTTCCTTGATGAAATCAACAAGCAATACGTTTTGACGGCGCGCGCGAAGGGATTAACCGAAAGGCGCGTGCTTTACGGGCATGTTTTCCGCAACGCGATGCTGATCGTCATTGCGGGTTTTCCTTCAGCATTTATCGGCATTTTATTTACGGGGGCACTACTTATCGAGGTGATTTTCTCGCTGGACGGCATGGGGCTTTTAGGCTTTGAGTCCGCCATCAACCGCGATTATCCCGTGATGTTTGGAACGCTTTATTTCTTTACGCTTTTGGGGCTTGTCATGAACGTGCTGGGCGACTTGGCATACGTTCTCACTGACCCTCGCATTGATTTCGAGACTCGCGAGGGGTGAAGCCTCTCGACAGACAAGCGGCGATTAAGTGCTGAGCGTCGGAACAAACCGGCCCAGCGTCGGGGAAGTAAGGCTGCGGAACGCGAAGCCGTTCTCGCTGTCGCCGGTGACTCCAAACGCCCGTCTTTTGTTTTTCTGGGAATGGTCGTTCACGACAAGCAGGAGCTTGTCTTTAGCGCACAGTTTTTCTATGCCCGCCAAGATTCCCCTTAAGGCCTTGTCCGGCGTCGCCGCGCAATGCCAAGCAAGCCCGTAATAGACATCGCGGCCTTCGGCTTCGATGTTCAAGCCAAGATAATGTTGGTCTTTCGATTCGCTGGAGGCGGTATAGATAATGCTGAGGCCGCCCAAGTCTTTGTCCAGCTTGCGAAGAACCTCGCGCGAGGATTCGTTTTCAAAAGGAATGTCGTCGATTTTGGCGTTCTGGAAGATCGCGTCTTGTGAGGCTCTTGAATCAGACATCGGGTATTCCTTCCTGATACATATTTGGATAAATACAGCCCGTATAGCTTCGATTCTTTATATCATACGGGGCGGCATAGAACAAATTACTTTCACGCAACATTTTGAAATATAACAAAAAATATCGTTCCCAAATTTTGGGGTGTCTCTATAATGATTCTGGCCATAACACGGAACATCATGAGACCGCCTATCCTTTATCCTTTATTTACGAGCCTGACCGCGCTGAAGGGCGTCGGGCCGAGGATGGGGTCGCTTTATAAAAAACTGTGCGGCGAGACCATCGTCGATGTTCTATGGCATCTGCCCGCCGGCGTGACCGACCGCAGCTATATGCCGAAGCTTAAGCACGCCGAGCGCGACCGCATCGCCACCCTTACGGTGAAAATTCTCGAACATCAGCCCCCTGCCCGCAACGGGTTGCCGTATCGCATCGTCGCCGAAGACGATACCGACCAGATCGTTTTGACCTACTTCAACGTCAAGGGCGATTATTTGACCAAGATGTACCCTGTCGGGCGGACGATGGCGGTGAGCGGGCTTTTGGAGCGCTATCGCCAAGGATGGGTGATGAACCATCCCGATTACGCCGTGCCCGCCGAAGGCCGTGCGGAGATTCCGACGTTCGAGCCCGTGTATCCTTTGACCGCGGGCATCAGCGGAAAAATGCTGCGCAAAATCGCCGCGCAGGCGCTGGAACGGGCTCCTGATCTGCCGGAATGGAACGACGTGGCGTTGATCAAGCGCGAGGGATGGCCCACATGGAAAGAGGCCATTCATAAGGCTCATGCGCCGTCGCCCGCGCAACCTGCGGGAGAAGGAAAACACATAAGGCGGCTGGCTTACGACGAGTTGCTGGCCGACCAGTTGTCGCTTGCCATCATTCGCGCGCATCACAAAGCCGGTCGCGGGCGGGCTTTTGCCGGAACCGGCGCGTTGACCAAAAAGCTTGAGGCTTCGCTGCCTTTTACGCTGACGGGCGGGCAGCAGCAGGCGATCAAGGAAATTTCGGACGATATGAAAGAGCCAAAACGCATGGTTCGGCTTCTGCAAGGCGATGTGGGCGCGGGAAAGACCATCGTCGCGTTGATGGCGATGCTGCAGGTCGTCGAATCCGGCGCACAGGCCGCGTTGATGGCTCCGACCGAAATTTTAGCCAAGCAGCATCATGCGACACTAGCGCGGTTTTTGAAGCCGCTGGGGATCGAGATCGGTTTGCTTGTCGGGCGCGGCAAACACGGCGTGAGAAAACCGACGCTTCAGGCTTTGGCGCACGGCGATTTGAAGCTTGTGGTCGGGACGCACGCGTTGTTTCAGGAGGACATCGCGTTTCAGGACCTCGGGCTTGCCGTCATCGACGAGCAGCATCGCTTCGGCGTCAATCAGCGCTTGCTGCTGGCCGACAAAGGGCGCGGCGTCGATATTCTCGCGATGACCGCGACGCCTATTCCCCGCACCTTGACGCTGACGGCGTACGGCGACATGGACGTGTCGCGATTGACGGAAAAACCCGCCGGACGGCAGAAAATCGACACGAGTTTGATCGATTTGGACAGGCTGGACGACGTCATCGGCGGCATCAAACGGCAGATTGCCAAAGGCGCGCAGGTGTATTGGGTTTGCCCGCTTGTCGAAGAATCCGAGGCGAGCGATTTGGCCGCCGTGACCGAGCGCGCCGAGCTTTTGAAGATGATGTTGCCCGGATTGACCGTCGATCTTGTGCACGGGCGCATGAAGACCGACGAAAAAGACCGCGTGATGGAGGATTTTGCGGCCGGAAAAACGAATATTCTGGTCGCGACCACGGTTATCGAGGTCGGCGTGGACGTACCGGGCGCCACCGTGATGGTCGTCGAGCATGCCGAGCGTTTCGGCCTTGCGCAGTTGCACCAGTTGCGCGGGCGCATCGTGCGCGGGGCGGATAAATCGTATTGCCTGTTGCTGGCGCAGTCGCCGCTGGGCGAAATCGCCAAGTCGCGGCTGAAGATTTTGCGCGAGAGCGAAGACGGATTCCTTATCGCCGAGGAGGATTTGCGCCTGCGCGGCGCGGGCGAATTGCTGGGCACCAAGCAAAGCGGGTTGCGCGAGTTTCGGCTTGCCGACCTTGCGCGGGACAAGGGGTTGCTGGACATCGCGCACGACGATGCGGCGTTGATTTTGGCGAAAGACCCGCGATTGGAAAATCCGCGCGGAGAGGCTTTGCGAACGCTGCTGTATTTGTTCAACCGCGACAGCGCGGTGCCGTTGTTGAGGGCGGGGTGAAGAGAAACCTTATTTTGTGGTTTCAACTTTTTTCGCCTGCGCGGCGAGGAAGAGGCCGGAGGCTATGATGATGAGCGCGCCGACAATCAGATTCCACGTCGGGATTTCGTTCCAGAGAAAATAGGCGAAGATCGCGCCGAAAATGATTTGCGTATAATGGAACTGGGCGACGGTCGTCGAAACCGTGTTCTGGATCGCGCGAAAATAGAGAAGGCTTCCGAGCACGCCCGCGACGCCGCTGACAACGAAGATGATGACGGCGCGCGTTTCCATGGCTGCGCCCGCAGGATTAACGAGATAACCCAAGAGTCCCGCCAGCGCGACAACGACGTTGCAAAGAATGAGTGTGCTTTGCGGGGTGACGGTTTTCCCCATGTGGCGCACCAGAAGAGCGCGCGCCGAAAAACCCATGACAC
>CAZQOE010000027.1:5531-13610 GCA_964594935.1 uncultured Rhodospirillaceae bacterium
GCCATTTATGCCTATGGCGAGAACCGTTCCGAAAAATCCCGCGACAAGGCAGCCGATTTTGACGAGGGTGAGGGCTTCGTGTTTGAGGAGCGCCGAAAAGACGGCGATGACAAGGGGCGCCGTGAAGAAGAGGGTATAGAAAAGCGTCAGAGGAAGGTGTTTGAGCGCGACGATGACCGAAAGGCTTAATATGGCGTTGTTGGCCGCCGTAAGGCCTTGTTCGCGCCAGCGCGTGGGGCGAAGGGCCGGCAAGGTTTTGGTCGCCGCCGCGTAGGCCGTCAAGGCGACAGCGCTGACGAAAAATACGAGAGCCATGACGAGGAAAGGCGAGACGGGCGGCTGCTGGCCCAGCTTGATCGAGGCGTCGTAGATGCCCCAGACGAAAAACGCGGCAAGGGCGGTGAGCATCGCTTGGGAGTTCGACATATTTGCGCTTTCACCGTCAAAATTTTTAATACGGAACAAACAAATGCATCCCATACAAAGGTTTATTTGTTCTTAAACGCGGGGAACGCGGCGCTTCTGGCGCGAGCGGGATAAAACATTTAAGACCACCTCACCCGCCGCCGCAAAGCGGCGGCACCCTCTCCCCCGCAAGAGCGGCGGAGAGGGTTTCACCTGCCATGCCGTTGTTGGGGGCGGGACGGTTAGTCGTTGTAACAACAGCCACAGCCCTGCGATTCAGCGCACGGGGTTTTGTTCGGGCGCTCGGGAGGAAGAGATAAAACATACCCGATGCAAGCGGGGGCAATCAGGCCAAACGCCCCCAAACCAACTCGTACCAACAAGGGAACTTCTTTCGGCGAGGCGGCACAGGCCAACGAAAAGGCGCTTAAGCCGATAAATATGGCGACCACGCGATCGTTCATGGGTTTTACAAATTCTTTCGCTTCGGAATATGCGGCGCGGATGCCGGAAAGCGCGCCGGTCTTTGCATTTGCTTCATTTTTCGGGGCGGTCACGGGTTTGTTCATGGCTTTCCTTTACGGTGCGGGCGAGGCGGAAGAAAATTCGGCATCCATGGTCGGGCGAATGCCTTTATAAAACGCTTCGCCGCTAAACCCCATAAGGCCCAAACTGCCGACGGTTAAACACACCTTGGAGAAAGGCGGCGCGTGAAGCGAAAGGGCCAAGCCAAGACCCGTAAGGCCGATGCCCCAGAAGAGCGACGTCGCAATGATGTCGGCTTTGTGACGCGTAAGGATTCTTTTTGCCTTTGAGTAGGCTGCGCGAATATTCGCCGTCTTATTGTTTTCCATGATTTTAGCTTTCTTTATTAAATATGAGACATTTTTCTGCTTTTCGTGAGGGGAAGTCAACGCCAGCGCCTTTATTGCGGTGAGGCCGACTGAATTCCGGCTTTCGCCGGAATGACGATGTTTTTCAATGTGTTATTATCGTTGTTTTAAAGGGCTGCGCTTGGTATAGAATGGGCCAAAGCCGCTTGAGGCGGACTTATTTTTCCAATTTCGTGAATGAAGATGAACTTTCGCATGGGCCGCCGTCGCCGCGTTTTTGAAGGGAAGGCCAAAGATTTATTCGAAGGGCCCGAACCGGGTACGCTTGTCCAGTATTTCAAGGACGACGCTTCGGTCTGTAACAACCAAAAAACCGGCACCATCACCGGCAAGGGCGTGCTGAACAACCGCATTTCGGAATACCTGATGTCGCGGCTGGGCGAGATCGGCGTCCCGACCCACTTCATGCGCCGGTTGAACATGCGCGAGACGCTGATCCGCGAGGTCGAGATCATTCCCTTCGACGTCGTCATCCGCAACGTCGTGGCCGGATCGCTGGCCAAGCGCATGGGCATTCCCGAAGGAACCGTTCTGCCGCGCTCGATCGTCGAGTTTTATTACAAGAAAGACGAGCTGGGGAATCCGATGGTGTCGGAAGAGCACATCACCGCTTTCGGCTGGGCAAGCCCGCCCGAGATCGACGAGATCATGGCTTTGTCGCTGCGCGTCAACGATTACCTGTCGGGACTTTTCCTTGGCATCGGGCTGAAGCTTATCGACTTCCGCCTGAAGTTCGGGCGGTTGTGGGACAACGACGATTTGCGCATTGTCCTTGCCGACGAAATCAGCCCCGACAATTGCCGTTTGTGGGACGTCAAGACCAACGAGATCATGGATCAGGACAGATTCCGCCGCGACCTTGGCCGCGTGGAAGAAGCCTACCAAGAAGTCGCCCGCCGTCTCGGCATTTTGCCGGAAAACGCAACCCCAACCCCAGAAAGCGAGAAAGCGTCATGAAAGTCCGCGTCGATATTATGCTTAAGGAAGGCGTTCTCGACCCCCAGGGGAAGGCCATCAATCATGCATTGACAAATTTCGGGTTCACGGACATCAAGGACGTGCGCGCCGGAAAAACCGTCGAAATCGACATGGGCGAAACCGAGCGCGCCAAGGCCATGGGCATTGCCATGGATATGGCCAAGAAGCTTCTGGCAAATCAGGTTATCGAGGATTTTAAAGTCAGCATCGTTTAGGTATTATTTATTATCAACCCTAACTTTTTATCGTGCGTCATGAAAAACGGAAACATTTTTAAAATCATTTTATCGGCCGGCGCGTTGGCGCTTGCGGCTTGCGGCACCATGAGCGACACTATGACGACGTCGTCTCCGCCGCCGATGAACGAGCCCGAAGTGAAGCCCGTGCTTCATTCGAGAACCGAAATTTGGCGCGCGGGTTATTGGATGCCCAAGGAAGACGGCGGATTCGAGTGGGTTCCCGGCAAGGTCATTCCGCGCCCCTCGCCCACCGCCGTTTGGGCGCCCGCGTATTGGGCCCATCATACTTATGGATGGACGTTCGTCGCCGGGCATTGGGAATAAAAAATGACGCAGAATAAATTTATCAACGAGTTTATTCTGACGATCAGACACAGAGGCCTTTTTCGGACGCTTAAAAAACAGTTCAAGCTTCTGCTTGAAGGGCTGAAGCCCGCCAACACCGTCCGCAAACGCCGCCGCAGGCTCGCCAAAAAGCTGGATGAAATTTTTCATTCGACCGTCGCTTACGGCCCTTTTCGCGGATTGAAGTTTATTCAAAATCCGTGGTGGAGCTTTGCGGACAGGGCTTCCATGTTTTTCGGCCTTTATGAGCAGGAAGTCTTGGAGTCTTTGCAAAACGTTCCGCCGGACTACAGGACTTTCGTCGATCTGGGCGCGGCGGACGGGTATTACGGCGTCGGCGTTCTGGTCAACACCATGTTCGATCGTTCGTACTGCTTTGAAATATCGGAAGAAGGAAGGTACGTCGTCGGCCTTAATGCCGCGCTGAACAACGTTTCAGACCGCGTCATCATTAAGGGAATCGCGGAGAAGGATTTTTATAAACACCTGTCCGAAGACGAGCTTAAACGCGTCGTGATTTTGATCGACATCGAAGGCGCGGAGTTCGATCTGCTTTGCCCTGAAACGCTTCAGGCCCTGAAAGACGCCATCATCATTGTCGAGATGCATGAGTGGTTTTTCAAGGACGGGGACTCAAGACTGCAGAAACTGAAAGACGACGCGAAAGCCACCCATTCCCTAACGACGCTGACGATGGGAAGCCGCGATCCTTCGAAATTCGACGAATTGAAGGAGTTCCATGATACCGACCGGTGGCTGCTGTGCTCGGAAGGGCGCAAAAAGCTTATGACGTGGCTGCGGTTTGACCCGCTTCGGGTTTAGGTTTTCATCTTAATCTTGAATTTCGGCGGCGGCGGGAGAATGCTTCGGGAAATTAAACTGAAGATGGCAAACTGGATTCCGGATATAATCGCATTCGCTTTGCGAAAGCGATTTTTCCGGAATGACGGGAAAAGATAAGGCCGACCCTCTCCATCGCAAGCGGCGGAGAGAAAAATGAGAGAAAAAACAAAAGTTTTCAATCTGGACACCGGCTTTCGCCGGTGTGACGAGATAATGAAAATTTCCCCTTACAGCTTGTAATGGCGCTTGAGGTCGGCGACGAGATCGAGCCGTTCCCACGAGAAATGCCCGTCGGATTCCGGATCGCGCCCGAAGTGGCCGAACGACGACGTTTTCTTGTAAATCGGCCGGTTGAGCTGCAACGTCTCGCGGATGCCGCGCGGCGACAGATCTGCGAGTTCGCGCAGAATTTCGGGAAGCTTTTCGTCGTCCACATGCGCGGTGTCGTGCGTCGAGACGAAGAGAGCCAGAGGCTCGGAAACGCCGATGGCATAGGCCACCTGAATCGTGCAGCGTTCGGCAATGCCCGCCGCCACGACGTTTTTCGCCAGATACCTTGCCATATAGGCCGCCGAACGGTCGACCTTCGTCGGGTCCTTGCCCGAAAACGCGCCGCCGCCGTGAGGAGCCGCGCCGCCGTACGTATCGACGATAATCTTGCGGCCCGTGAGGCCCGCGTCGCCGTCGGGCCCGCCGATGACGAAACGTCCCGTCGGATTGACATAGAAAAACTTTTCTTCCGGCATCCAGCCTTCGGGCAACGCCTTATTGACATAGGGGCGGACCATTTCGCGCACCGCCTTTTGGTCGACGCTTTCGTCGTGCTGCGACGAGACGACGACGCGCGCGGCGCGGACGGGCTTGCCGCCGATGTATTCGAGCGTCACCTGGCTTTTCGCGTCCGGTCCCAGAAGCGGGAGCTTGCCGGCCATACGGTCTTCGGATATCAGACGGAGAATTTTATGCGCGTAGAAAATCGGCGCTGGCATGTACGTCGGCGTTTCGCGGCACGCGTAGCCGAACATGATGCCTTGGTCCCCCGCCCCTTCGTCCTTGTCGCCGTTGGCGTCGACGCCCATGGCGATGTCTTCCGATTGCGGGTGGACGTGGTTCTGGACTTCCGCCCACTGCCAATGAAAGCCCTTTTGGGCGTAGCCGATTTCGCGGATGGCTTCGCGCGCCGTGTCTTCCATCATCTTGGGCGTCACCGAGGCCGGACCGCGCACTTCGCCCGCCAAAACGACCAAATTCGTCGTGCAGAGCGTTTCGACCGCGACGTGGCTGTGCGGATCGGCCGCCAGGAATAAATCGACAATGGAGTCGGAGATGCGGTCGCAGACTTTATCGGGATGGCCCGCGCCGACGGATTCTGATGTGAAGAAATAACTGCGTTTGCTATTCATATGATGGACTCCGAGGAAGGATTGTCGTGGGTATCAGAAAAAAGAGAGAGGCTCAAGAAGGCTTTTAGACGCGCATCGGCATGAGCACGTAAAGCGCGCTCGTATCCGCCACGTCCGTGATAATCGCCGGAGCCGTCGCGTCGGCCAGACTGAACCGCGCGCCTTCGCCTTCGATCTGCTGCAAAATATCGAGCAGATAATGCGCGTTAAAGCCGACTTCGAGCAAGGCGCCGTCGTATTTGGCTTCGAGCTCTTCGGTCGCGCTTCCCGCTTCCGGCGAATTGGCCGTCAGAACGACGTGGCCCGACGAAATGCCGAGCTTGATGGCGCGCGACTTTTCGGAAGATATCGTCGCGACGCGATCCACCGCCGCCGCGAATACCTTTGTATCGACTTCGAGCAGTTTGTCGTTGCCTGCGGGGATGACGCGTTCGTAATCGGGGAACGTGCCGTCGATGAGCTTCGACGTAATGACGATGCCGCCGAAGGTAAAGCGCACCTTGGTTTCGGACAGCGAGATTTCGATTTCGTCGGCGCTTTCGTCGATGAGTTTGCGGACTTCGCCCACCGTTTTGCGCGGCAGGATGACGCCCGGGATGCCTTTGGTGCCTTCGGGCGCGGGCATTTCGACGCGGGCCAGACGATGGCCGTCCGTCGCCACGACGCGCAGGACGTCGACTTTCTTGTTTTTGGCGGCGTGAAGATAGATGCCGTTGAGGTAGTAGCGGGTTTCTTCGGTCGAGATCGCGAAGCGCGAACGGTCGATGAGGTCTCGCAGATCGGCGGCCGAGAGCTTGAACGTGTGCTTGAGGTCGCTGTCGGGCATGACGGGGAAATCTTCGACCGGCAGGCATCCCAACTTGAAGTTCGAGCGGCCCGAAGAAAGGGTCAGCTGGCCGACGTTCGCCGCGTTCAGTTCGACCTGCGCGCCATCGGGTAATTTGCGAACGATTTCATAGAGCGTATGCGCGGGGGCCGTCACCGAGCCTGTCTTGCCGACCTGCGCGTCCAGAACCTCGTTAATCTCAATTTCCATGTCCGTCGCGGTCAGGGAGACTTCTTGCGCCGTCACGCGGATCAGGACGTTGGCGAGAATGGGAATGGTGTTGCGCCTTTCGACCACGCTTTGGACGTGGCTGAGGCTTTTTAACAGGGCGTCGCGCGAGAGGGTCAGCTTCATAAAACGTTCCGAATCGTCAAGGGGTCGGGAACCATTAGAGTTAGCAAAGAAATTTTCCTGTGGCTAGAGGCGCTAAAGCCCTTTATGCTTGAATTTCTTTCAACTTACGGGCTTTTTCCGGAGAATGCCGCTTCTTCGAGGCCCAGATTCGGGAATCATTATGCCTTCTTCCTTTAAGCATTTCGGCGTTGTCGGCGCGGGCGCGTGGGGCACCGCCTTGGCCCTTGCCCTTTGCCGCACCGGACGCGCGGTGTCTTTGTGGGCTTTCGAGCCGGACGTGGCCGCCGCTATGGCAAAAAAACGGGAGAACGCGGCTTATCTGCCCGGAGTCAAATTGCCGGACAGCGTTCGCGTTACAGAGAACCTGAGCGATTTGGCCGAGTGCAAAGCGATACTTCTGGCGACGCCCGCCCAGCATGTGCGGGAAACCTGCAAGAAACTCGCCGCGCATTTGAAGCAGCCCATTCCCCTGATTATCGCCGCCAAGGGCGTCGAATTGACGACGCATAAATTGATGAGCGAAGTCGTCGCCGAAATATTGCCGAAAAATCCGATTTATATTCTTTCGGGGCCGAGCTTTGCCGTGGAAGTCGCCAAAAATTTGCCCGCCGCGTTGACGCTGGCGTCCGAGTGGGGCGCGGAAAATCTTGCGCTCGCGATGTCGTCGCCGATGTTCCGCCTTTATACGACAGACGACATCATCGGCACGCAAATCGGCGGCGCGGTGAAAAACGTCCTCGCCATTGCGTGCGGCATCGTCGCGGGGCGCGACCTAGGCGAAAACGCGCGCGCCGCCCTTATCACGCGGGGATTGGCCGAGATTGTGCGCTTGGGCGTAGCTCTTGGCGCGCGCGCGGAAACGTTGATGGGTCTTTCGGGATTAGGCGACGTCGTGTTGACCTGTACAAGCCTGCAATCGCGCAACATGTCGTTGGGGCACGCGCTTGGAAAAGGGAAGGATTTGGCTTCTATTTTGGCAAGCCGGAATAACGTGACCGAAGGCATTTCGACCGCCGCCGCCACTTTGAGCCTTGCGCGGCGACATGGGGTCGAGATGCCGATTGTCGGCGCCGTCGATTTGATTTTGCGCGGGAACGCTGACATCGACGCCGTCGTCGCCGGGCTTTTGGCGAGGCCTTTGCGGAACGAGACGGTATAGCGGTTCTTTTCTATTTGAAGAACATTCCGAACATCATGCGTAGGATCGCTGCGCAAACGATGATGACCGCGATGAGGCTGCTGATCGTCACCGCGATGGGGCGGCCCAACGTGTCGGCCACGTTTTCCCTGTTATTTATTTTTCCTTCAAGCTTGTAGATTTCTTTCTGGATGTTGAGGTACAGAAGGCGCGCGGCATAAAAGCCTTTCTGGTCGTTATCGAGGCGTTTGCCGTCGTCGATGAGTTGCATCAGGAGCGTTAGATTGCCGAGCGCGATGTATTCCTTCGCCCTTTTGTGCAGCGACTCGCGCGTGGATTTGTTGAAGAAGCGCCGCAGCGAGGGCTCGACGACCGGCGAGAGCCACGAGGCGAGGTTCGGCAGATTTTCGGGCCCGTGTTTGTATTGAAGCTCCGCAAACAATGACAAAAGCGCCAGACCGCGCGCGGTCGAATCCTCTGGCCCGGAAAACGGCAAAAACGTTTTTTCGCTGCGCCTTTCGCGCGCAATCAAATACGCCGCAATGTGACGATCCATCGGCTCTTTGGAACGGCCGCCCGCGCCCGCCACGCGCTCGAGCGCCGGAAGAAGCATTTTGGGCGACGTCACAAACTGGTTTTTGAGCATCGGGCTGAG
>CAZQOE010000028.1:0-5175 GCA_964594935.1 uncultured Rhodospirillaceae bacterium
AATCGGGCATCCCGATAACGAGACGATCCGAATTGTAAAGCGAAGGCACTTTGCCCAGTGTTTTGAGCGCCGATTTAGGTGATATTTTCGCGTTCGGATTGCTAACGACAGGGAGTGTTTCTGAAGTTAAGTCGAGGAATTCAAACTGAAGCCAATCTTCAAGTTTCGCGCCATACGGTTGCTTTTGAGCGTCTTGAGGCTTATAATTCGCGTTAATCGCTGAATTATTATCTGAAGCCCCGTGCTGCCCGCGCGGGGTTTCTTGATTCATTTCGATGCCGCGCTTTTAGTTTGCGCTTCGCCTGTTTTAAAAGGCTTCAAGCCTTTAAAAAAAGCCTCAATATCGCTGGTAAGAATCACAGTCTTTCTTCCGAGTTTTTTAGCGGGAAGCTCACCGGAATTTATCATCTCGTATATCTTCGTTTTTTTTACGCCCGCAACGGCGCAGGTCTCATCTATCGAGCAAGCGCGAAGCTCGCCGGAAGTTATCGGCGCGTATGTTTTTGGTTTTAGTTTTTTAGCTTCAACCGAGTGGCCGGACTCATCAATCGAACATGCGCGAGCAGTCATTTTTTTTCTCCCTCGAAACAGCGGCGAAAAAGTCGCCAACGAAGGCCATAGTATGCTCACGGAAAGAAGCCGTCGAACTTTGGGAAGGGAGTTTATCCGATGAAAAAACGTGAAGATAAACTCCACAAGAAAATCCAATTTTTTAAATAAACATTTCGGGATGTTTTTTAGATATAGGGCCGTCCAGTTTAATTTTCTCTGGAAGATCTCGCCCCACCTGTGTTGCGTAATGTTCTGCACATGCTGTAATGTCCAAAATCATAAAAATATTTTTTAAGAAAATTAGAAATTCGCCGGAAGAGTCTGCTTTAATCTTCTTTGTCTTCATAACGTTAAAATGCGTCCGCCCGCGAGTTACAATTTCCGCATATTTTTTAGAATTTTTCGGCCGAGTAAATTTTGCAGGTTTTTGGCATATGGCCTCGAACGCATCCCGCGCGCAGATCGCAAGGGCCAATGCGTCCGGCTTATCCCTCCCTCTTTTGGGGAGCTTTATCGCTTCTAAAGCATTCTCAAGGCTGTTTTTTAATGCGCACATCTCATCGCGGCCACTGATTGCAACCCCCAAGCGATCAAGTTCGGATAAACCGTTTTGTAGCTTCGCGGCAATTTTTATTGCTCTTTGAACTTTCTTTTTTGCCGCAACACCCAAAGCGAGTTTTTTAAAGAAAGGGCTTGCGAAACGATGTGTTGAGACTAGCCAAAAAGCATGATGTTCTAAAACACACTCCGGAGTATCGGCTGCGCAAAAACGCTGAAGAATTTTTATTATTTCTTTTTTTTCATCAGTCATTTCTTTTTCGCCCCTGCCCGCTTTTGTTTTGTCTCCTTTTTCGTCTCCGATAACCCGTCAATATAATCCGCCCATTTCGTCATCATCTTCCGGCGCTGTTCAAGAAACGTCGCGCGATCGTAAGCACTCCCTAAAGCCCCTGAAGGCGTATGCGCAAGTTGCACTTCGATTATATCGGCAGGATAATGAAGCCTTTCTCGAATTGCAGATCGCGCCAGCGCTCTGAAGCCGTGCGCGACCATGCGGTTTTTAAAACCAAGTTTTCGCAGCGCACTTCGCACTGTATTGTTGCTCATGGGTTCTTTTGGCCGTATTTGGCTCGGGAAAACATAATCCGTTTTCAGAAGTTCGGTTTCCTCTCGTTGTTCCTTTAAAATCTGAATAGCCTGTGGCGCTAAAGGCACCATATGATCCTTTTTCATCTTCATTTTTTCCGCAGGGATTACCCATTGCCGATTTTTAAAATCGACTTCGGACCATTCGGCTTGCCTAACCTCGCCGGGTCTCGCGAAGGTCAAGAGCGAAAACCAAATCGCGCGACGCGTGCGCGGATATAGCCGTGCGTCGTTTGTCTTTAAAGCGGCGAGAAGTTCGGGAATCTCTTTTGGATCGAGTGCAGCAAAATGTTTTGTCTTATGAACGCGAAGCGCGCCTTGTAAATCGCGCGATGGATCTCGCTTGCAGCGCCCCGTCGCAATGCCAAAGCGAAAAATCTGGCCGCAAATTTGCCTAAGGCGGCCAGCGATATCGTAAGCGCCGCGAGCCTCGACCCGCCTCAAACAATTTAACAAATCAACCGGCTCAATCCCCGAGGCAGGTCGGGATCCAAGTACTGCAAAAATATCGTTCTCCAGCCGTTTTAAAACACAATCGCCATACCGCGGGCTCCAGTGCCCTTTCTGAACTTCGATCCATTCGAGAGCCAGAACTTTGAATGTGTTTTCGGCATTATGTATTGTTTGGCCCTTAACTTCTTTTTTTACGGTTGCCGGATCTTGTCCAAGGCTCAACAATTTTCTTGCGTCATCGCGCCGTGAACGGGCTTCGGCTAGGTCGATCAGGGGAAAAACGCCCAGCGCGAGTAGTTTTTCTTTGCCCCCATAGCGGTATTTAAACCGCCAATATTTACGGCCCGAGGGCTCAATTTTTAGAAAAAGACCACCGGAATCGCCAATCTTATACGGGCGATTCATCGGTTTTGCGTTCTTTACGGCGACCACTGTTAGGGCCATAGGTACCCCCAGATAAATAAAGTACCCCTTAAATATACCCCCAAATCTTCCGGCTGTAAACGGTCTAGCGCGGTTTGTGGCGAACGAAAGAGAAAACCAAATTGTTATATTTCATATAGTTGCCGATTGTCGGCGGTTATCAACGAACTATCGCGGAAGGGAAATGGTGGGCCCGGCAGGACTTGAACCTGCGACAACACCGTTATGAGCGGTGCGTTCTAACCAACTGAACTACAGGCCCGGCTAAAAGCGGCTGTCAGGGATAACAAATATCTCTCACGCAGTCCAAGGATTATTAAGCGCCCTTTTTCCTCGCAAGGGCGCGCCATCCAATATCATGGCGGCAAAAACCTTCGGGCCAATCGATCCGTTCGACGGCCTGATATGCGAGTTTTTGGGCTTCGGCGACTGTCGGTGCAACCGCAGTCACGCACAATACGCGGCCCCCATTAGCCGTAATTTCACCGGCTGCGTTACGTAAAGTCCCTGCATGCAAAATGGTCGCTCCGGGAACAGCTTCCGCGTATTCAAGACCCCGAATGACACTACCCTTCAGATAATTGCCCGGGTACCCGTCTGCCGCCATGACAACGCCCAAAGCCGCCACGTTGTGCCATTCCATCGTTGCTTTATCGAGTTTGCCTTGACTGCAGGCATACAATAACGCAAGAAGATCCGATTTCAGGCGCGGAATCATGACTTCGGCTTCCGGGTCACCAAAACGGGCGTTATATTCGATGAGCTTCGGCCCCGTTTTTGTCATCATCAAGCCGGCAAAAAGGACGCCTGTGAAACGGCGTCCCATTTTTTTCATTTGTTCAATAGTTGGAATGATAATTTCCCGCATAACACGCTCTTTCATTCCCCCGTCAATCATTGGCGCGGGCGAATACGCCCCCATGCCGCCGGTATTCGGCCCCTTGTCGCCGTCAAAGATCGCTTTGTGATCTTGGGCTGACGCAAAAAAGCGGGCGGTTTTTCCATCACAAAGGGCAAAAAAACTAGCCTCTTCGCCCTGCATAAAATCCTCAATTACGACTTCCGCACCCGATGCCCCAAAAACCTGTCCGACCATCGCCGCGTTAACGGCTTCAATTGCCTCATCGACAGTGCGCGCAATCGTCACCCCTTTGCCAGCAGCAAGTCCGTCAGCCTTAACAACAATCGGCACTTTTTGTTTTGAAACGTACGCCCGCGCATCCTCAACATCCCGAAAGCGCGCATATTTCGCGGTCGGCACGCCCGCCATCATGCATAAATCTTTCATAAAGCCCTTGGAGCTTTCAAGTTCGGCCGCCTCTTTTGTGGGGCCAAAAGACAAAATGCCTGCCGCGCTTAAGGCGTCCACAAGGCCAAGCGCCAACGGAATTTCCGGCCCGATAATAACAAAATCAATTTTGTGCTCGCGCGCTGCAGCTACAATTTTTTTGATTTCGTCCGTTCCAATTGACAGGCATGTCGCAACATTCGCAATTCCCGCATTGCCCGGAGCGCAATACAGTTTATCACATAAAGGGGATTTAATAACAGCGTTGCAAATCGCGTGTTCGCGTCCGCCGCCGCCTACAACCAAAACTTTCATTTTGATCCTCCGAAAAGTGAAGACGTCAAATCAGTTGCGCGCATGAGAAATTTTAAAATCCTGAATGCCTGTCGTTTTTCTTAAGCCTTCGCTTAGCTTTACAAGTGTAGCACCTTTACGTTTTCCTTGCGATACAACAACAAACTTCCACTCGATTTGACCGGCTATCTGATTGATAGAAAAGGATCCTCTTGCAACTTCATACCCATGCGAATGAATAAGCTGGAAAACCTCCCCTTCCGTCAGATCAACGTGTTTATGAAAAAGAAGCGTGACAGAAAGGGCGTGGCGCATAGGCAGGTAATTCTCAATTTTTGCCCCCCACATCATAAAAACGGCCGCAAAAACAGATAGCGAGATGGCCGCACCGTGAAATCCGACACCGACAAGAATGCCGACGGCTGAAACAGTCCAGATTGATGCAGCCGTGGTTAGACCACTAATGCTCAATCCATCACGCATAATCACGCCCGCCCCAAGAAAACCAATTCCTGTTGTAATACCCTGAATAATGCGGCTTGGGTCTACATATTTAAGGGTTTCCATGCCCCTGCCCCCGAACCAATTCTCTGGGTGAGCGGCGAGAACGACAAGAGCGCACGATGACATGCAAACGAGACCATAGGTGCGCATACCGGCAGCACGCCCTCGGTAGGAGCGCTCGTAGCCAACAAAAAGCCCCAAAAGCAGCGCGGCAAAAATATTGTAAATAGCGGCCGCGTTCGTGGCAATTTCCTGTGACGACCAATAGTCAGCCAAAGCGTTTGTGATAGAAATGCCCATGGGAACGCCCTTTCGATTCGTCTTCTGGCAAGAATCCGCGAAACCCCCGCGTAACGCAAGATTATATTGTGCCTTTTTTCCAAGCGTGTCATAAAATTATCCTCACCTCGGTTTTAGAATGTCGATCTGTATCCAATATAGCCGCCCTGCTTCGGGTCAAAACGACTGCGAAGTCTTTGGCTTCGACGTTGCCGTAACCCGCTTTCTTTCGGCCT
>CAZQOE010000028.1:5221-13340 GCA_964594935.1 uncultured Rhodospirillaceae bacterium
ACAGCACGGCAGAGCAGTTTCTTTGTCGTCCAACCGATATTCCGAGTTTCGACCATTTTAAGGAAATGGCTGCAGCGGAAGGCGTAGACGCAGAAAAGCGTTGTATAGGCCTTGACCCCCGACATCCCGACAAAAACCTTTCAAGCATTTCTTGCCTGTTCCGCCCCGATCCCTTGACCACCGACTTGATCTGGCAACGCCAGCAAGTAAAGGGGCATGGTTTTGCGACGTGCGGCCTCGTCCATACGATGAGCGGCGAACGCATTGCGCGGGCGGTCGGCGATTTCTTTTTCGCTCCCAGCGATGGCACCGATGCGCTTATTTGCCCCTCTATCGCCATAAGAGACGCAGTACGCACTCTTTGGGACATCCATGGTGAATATATTAACCATAGGTTTGGCGGAAATTTTTCATGTCCGGTGCAAACTCCGATTATTCCCCTTGGCATTGACAGCGACCAGTTTACGAACCTTACCACGCCAGATAAGCGCGCCGCGCAACGTCAAGCTTTGGGCGCGGCGGACGATGAGATTATTATTCTATTCGTTGGCCGCCTAAGTTTTGCCACGAAAGCACACCCTTTGCCGATGCTTGCTGCGGCAGAACGAGCAGCAAACATTACGAGAAAGAAAGTGCGCCTCGTAATGTTCGGCTATTTTAAACCGAAAGATCTGGAACCTCATTTCCGTAATCTTGCCACCGATATCTGCAAAACAGCCAAGGCTGAATTTGTTATGAACGATGATCCGCGCTTTCCCGACGGCTTGTGGGCGGCTGCAGATATTTTTACCTCGCTTTCCGATAACATTCAGGAAAGCTTCGGCCTAACGCCGATTGAGGCTATGGCTTGCGGTTTACCGTCCGTCATTACCGACTGGGATGGCTATCGGGAAGGCGTACGCAATGGAGAAGAAGGCTTTTTGATTCCTGTCACGGCCCCTCCACCCTTGGCCGGAATGGCCATCGCGCAAATGTATTATAATGAAAACAACTATGGCGTCGCGCTTGCGGGCGCGGCCCAAAGTACAAGTGTCGACACCGAATGGTGCGCCAAATCCTATGCCGTTCTTATCAGCAACGCCGATTTGCGGCAAACATTCGGCAATAAAGGGAGGGAGCGCGCAAAAAATGTCTTCGACTGGCGGCATATCATCCGCGCCTATGATGATTTGTGGAAAAGCCTTTCGGAACAACGGCGCTCCGCGCCAAAAGAAAACCCTTTACCCGAAAAATGGCAGGCTATGCATCCTGCCTATCCTAATCCGTGGGAAATGTTCAAAAGCTTTCCGACAACGCATCTTTTGCCGACCGATATCTTGCGGGTTGTCCTTGGGCCAAAGGAAATTGAAGTCGTTATGAGCCACGGCATGAATCTTTTTGTACCGCAGCTTCTTTTGTCAAAGGAACAATTGCTGGAACTTATTGACGTTATCCGCCGCGCAGGAACGGCGAGGATTCAGGATATTCTTGCCGCCTTTCCCCAAAGCAGCCACGATCTCCTGTGGCGTTGCTTCGGTTGGATGCTGAAATGCGGTATTTGCACATTTGAACGGCCTTAATCATGATTTTGGATGTTTCTATTTTCCCTGACGCCCTATGGGTTCGCTTCGTCGCAGGTTTTCTTATTGGCGCAATCTTGGGCAGTTTTACAGGCGTGCTTGCCTATCGTTTGCCCCGCCGCCTTTCAATTGTTTTTCCCCGCTCGCATTGCCTGTCTTGCAACGCCATATTGGGTTTGCGAGACCTCGTTCCTATAATCTCGTGGCTCATCACAAAAGGATATTGCCGTCATTGCGGAGCAAAAATAGGCGCGCAATGCCTTGTGATAGAGATTTCAACAAGCCTTGCTTGCGCAATCGCTACTATTGCAATTGGGTTTTCTTTTTGGCTTATTCCTGCATATGCAGGAATTGTTGGAACCGTAGCTTTTCTTTCAACTTTTTTTCGGGTGAATAACTAACGCCTTTAATCAACTGTTTTTTCGATGTTCCATCCCGCAGGGGTTCTTCGCAATGTGCGCCGCATAGGGCCCCCCTTCAGGGAAATTAGATCAATTCTATCAAGATAAGAAACGTCGCGCGGACGGCTTATTGCCTGCGCACCGCCGCTCAGGTTCTCAGCAAAACGGAAGAAGCCTTCTTTAACAACGCCTTCTCTTAAATAATCCTTGCACTCCAAGACGCCAATGTAGTCTTGGGAATTCGAAGCATTCTCCACCACAACAGACATTCTGTTTTTGTTATTCTTATCCAGAATAAATTTTACGACTCTGAAGTAGTGTTTTACACCGTGATTTTTGCTCATTATCAAGGCCCCGCTAAAATTTCACTTTTCTGAATCATTCAACTTAATTATCCATGTATATCCGTAACAAAACGTCGGACTAAAAACAATTGAACATTATGGTTAATTCAGATTATCTCTAACAGGCCAACTTTTTAACTTACTGTCACACAAATATTTTTGGGGAATCAATGAAACCGATTCACGTTATCGGCGGCGGCCTTGCGGGCAGCGAAGCGGCTTGGCAGGTTGCTCAAGCTGGCGTCCCAGTCGTCCTGCATGAAATGCGCCCGATTAAAAAGACAGAAGCGCATCAGACCAATTTATTTGCCGAGCTAGTTTGCTCAAATTCTTTACGTTCCGATGATAGCGATTACAACGCCGTCGGTTTGCTCCACAACGAAATGAGGCGGTGCGGCTCACTGATTATGGAAGAAGCAGACAAACATCAGGTTCCGGCCGGTGGAGCCTTGGCCGTCGATCGCAACGGTTTTTCGGTAGCCATAACAGAGCGTTTAAAAAACCATCCTCTTATTTCCTTTGAATGCGAAGAAGTTGTGGTTTTACCCGAATTTTCTTCGGAAAGGGATTCCGTCATCATCGCAACGGGGCCTTTGACATCAGCCTTGCTTGCAGACTCTATTCGCGCGACGACCGGCCTGGATTCTTTGTCTTTCTTTGACGCTATAGCGCCCATTGTTCACCGCGAAACCATCGATATGAGCAAAGCCTGGATGCAATCACGTTACGACAAGGTCGGCCCCAGCGGCACAGGTTCAGATTACGTCAATTGCGCGATGGACAAAGAACAATACGAGAAGTTTGTCGCCGAATTGATCGCCGCTCCCAAAGTCGAATTTAAAGAGTGGGAAAAAAAGACTCCCTTTTTTGACGGCTGCTTGCCGATTGAGGTCATGGCCGAACGCGGCATTGATACGTTGCGCTATGGCCCGATGAAGCCTGTGGGCCTGACTAATCCGCATTCCAATACACGGCCCTATGCCGTCGTGCAGTTGCGACAGGATAATGCGCTGGCTACGCTATATAATCTTGTAGGGTTTCAAACCAAGATGAAATATGCCGATCAGGAGCGTGTGTTTCGGATGATCCCGGGTTTGGAAAATGCTGATTTTGCGCGTCTTGGGGGCCTGCATCGCAACACGTTTATTAACAGCCCTCTCCTTCTCGATAAACAGCTGAGATTGAAATCAAAGCCGCATATCCGATTTGCCGGGCAAGTAACGGGCGTCGAAGGATACGTCGAATCTGCCGCTATGGGCCTTTTGGCCGGGCTTTTTGCGGCTTTTGAACGCAAGAGTGTTTTACGCGAACCTCCTCCCCGCACAACGGCGATGGGAGCTCTTCTTGCTCATATCACAGGCGAAGCAAAGGCAGATACCTTTCAGCCCATGAACGTCAATTTTGGATTGTTCCCACCGATTACCACAGGAAAGGGAGGAAGGGACCGCAAGCTTCTCTACTCGCAGCGCGCAAAAATTGATTTTGGAAATTGGCTATCAAAATAGAACTGTTATTCCCGCACTAGGACCAAGCGCTCACGACGAGCACGCACCTCATTTAGGATAGATTCAATGCCATCCATTTGAATCAAAGTCTGATTTGCCCGTTGCCAGTCCGAAGCCCTCAGGGCTTGCATCAGCACCATCACCCCTTGTTCCAGCGCCTGTCCCGCCTTCTGCGCGACGCGATCACAATGGCTTGGATCAGTCGCTTCCATCAATTCATGGCATAAATCTTTGACCAGCGGGTTGGGGTCCACTTCCTCCTTAAAGTCTTTTTCGTTCAGCCGGAGCCAATACCGCCCGCGGCGCAGAGGTTCTCTCAATGTCTCATATGCCTCTTTCAATGCCTCAAGCTGTTTAGCGGCATGTCCTCGCTCACCCATGCCGCGGATTAGGAAGCGCTCGGGAGAAAGCGTCTGGCTCAGAGTCGCATATTGGCGCTCTAGAATATCGGCATCGACATCAAGCCGCCGCTCGAGTCCAAGGCGCGCATAATAATCCATGTCGCGCACAGGCTGAATGGTACCGCAGTTATGGCAAAACAAGGCTCTCGTTGAGACTGGTTTCTGACAAAGCCAACAGTATGTATCGCCGTTCGCCATGCCGACGAATTCATTCATACCCACAACATTAGACATGCCGATCCCCGTTTCTTACTCTGCTGCCTTATTTAACATAGTCGTTTAATTTATTGTTTTTCCTAAAGAAGTTACTCCCGCCAGCCACACATCGTCTATTTCCAAGGGGTTGTATTACTTACTTGAAATTAACCTTTGGGATTGTGCTAGAATGCGGCCTCCTGATCCTCGGAAAATTTGTAAGAGGCAGGAGTATATCAGATTTTTCGACCTTTTGCAGCAAGTTAGGTGGTCTCATATGCCTGAAGTCCTTTTTGCCGGTCCTGCGGGGCGTTTGGAAGGCCGTTATAGCCCGGGGAAATCCCCGACTGCCCCAATTGCTTTGATTTTGCATCCCCACCCGCAGCATGGCGGGACGATGAACAACAAAGTTGTTTATGGTCTTTATAACGCATTCGCCGAACGCGATTTTTCGACAATGCGCTTTAATTTCCGCGGTGTCGGTCGCAGCCAAGGAACCTATGACCGTGGAGAAGGCGAACTTAGCGATGCGGCCAGCGCACTTGATTGGCTTCAAACCATCAATCCTAACGCTCGCAGCGTTTGGGTGGCGGGTTTTTCGTTTGGCGCATGGATCGGCATGCAGCTTCTGATGCGCCGTCCTGAAATTGAATCTTTCATTTCGGTTGCGCCGCCAGCCAATATGCTCGACTTCAACTTTCTGGCTCCCTGCCCGGCTTCGGGTCAAATCATACACGGCGCGGCGGATGAAATCGTTCCGGAACCGTTTGTCGCCAAACTAGTCAACAAGCTTTCCAGCCAACGCGGCGTTAAGATCGATTATCACGTCATTCCCGGCGCAACCCACTTTTTTACCGAGAATCTCGAGGAATTGACGACCCATGTCGAAGATTACCTTGATTTGGCGTTATATCAGCGCCCTGTCTCTTTGGCCATGACGGCCTAGGCTTTCAAAATATCTGTTTTAAAATGCCGTAAAGGATTTTAAGCTCTTGCGCAAGGGCTTGGCATGTCCTGCCTATGGCTTATTTCTTTCGGCTTCTTGGGTCCCTTTATGAGCTTAAGTCGTCCCAATCTTCTAACGCAATGGTTTCGAACGCAGCTTCTGCGACTTCTTGGGATTGAGGACATCCGGGCAAGGCTGACGTCGCTCGAAAAAGACGTCAATAATATCGTTCAACAACATCCATCTACTTCCGGAACGGGGATGGATGTTTCAATGACAAAAAACATTCTTGCCTCCCTTCAAAAGCTTACGGAAGGCGTTGTCACGCTCGATAAAAGGCTTGGCGCTTATCGTTCCTCCAGGTTTCTTTCTCATGTTTCTGGAATTTTTCCGAAATCGAAAACAATCATTTTTGTGGGCGGAAGTTTTTTTGGCGATAACGTAAAATACGCCTATCTTTACTTTCTTAATAAGGCAGCGAAGAACGGGATTACTTGTCACTTTCTCCCCTATACCGATGCGCAATACCAACAATTAAAAGCCGCGGGCCTTCCATGCCTGCCTTACATTCTCTCAGACTATACTCCCAACGACTTAAGCGCCTGTCTTGAGGCGAAAATCGTTGTTCTCGATAATCATTTTATTCCCGCCAATTGGAGGCAGCACCTTCCCCATTCGCTGCTTCAAGGAGCCAAAACCGTACAGATTTGGCATGGCATTCCTATCAAAGAAATCGGCATGGAAATTATAGCAAAAACGAAAATTGACGATCCTAATGTCGCCGAACTCGTCGCTTCCTGTGGCCCTTTCGATGTTTTTGTAGCCCTGAGCGAATCTTCGCTCGCGGAATGGGAGCGTAAATTCTCTTTTCATGAATTCTCTCCCACAGGCTATCCCCGCAACGACGTTCTACTCCGCGATGTCTCGCCTCAGGACAAAATCAACATCGACTTGAAAGCCTACACGGCAGCCGAAATTGCAAGCAAAGAGCGAAAGCCGGTCGTTCTTTACGCCCCGACTTTTCGCGATTACAAGAACAGCGCCTGGTTTGAAAAAGCTGAAATCTCGAAACTAGCGGATGCTTGCTCTGCAAAAGGCTATCTTTTTTACGTTAATCTACATCCTGCCGAACAAGATTCGGTCCAGGAATTTCGGAATCTCTATCCTGCAATCAACTTTGTCGATCCTCATACAGACATCTACCCTTTCACCAAGTATGTTAGCGTCCTGATTACGGATTATTCTTCTTTGGCTTTTGATTTTCTGCTTTTGGATCGCCCCATCGTTTTCTTTAGACCTGATCACGCCGATTATGTGTCGCGATCAAGAAGTTTGATAAAAAATCATGACCAGTATGTTTGCGGAACCATATCGTCAAACATTGACGAGCTTTTGAGAACCGTCGAGGAATCTGTCGGCGCTTTTTTAAATCCGGACAAGGACCCCTATCGGAGAGCGCGCCAGAGTTTATGTCAAAATCTCTTCGATTATTCCGACGGCCTTTCGGCTCAACGCTTGTATGACGTCGTTCTTAAAATGTTGGAAAAAGATTCATGAAAACCGTCATTACCTTTGGAACATATGACCTCTTTCACATCGGCCACTTGCGAATCCTGACACGGGCCAAGCAACTTGGCGACAGGCTTGTCGTTGGCGTATCGACGGATGAGCTGAATTTTTCCAAAAAGGGCATAAAGCCGGTTTTTTCTCTTACTGAACGGATGGAAATTCTCCGAGCCATTTCCTGCGTCGATGACGTTTTCCCCGAAGAAAGCCTCGATCTCAAGGGCGACTACATCCGATTCTACAAAGCGGATATTCTTGTGATGGGGGATGACTGGAGCGGTAAATTTGATTGTTTTAAATCACTATGCGATGTGATTTATCTGCCACGCACACAGGGCATTTCAACAACTAAGGTCAAGGAATATATAGAAAAATTGACCTCAGATTCCTTATAGTCCTTTTTGAATCAAAATATTTTTGCCTTATTGGCAACCTATTTTGGACACAATGGAATTATACCTTTTTCTTGATTTAGAAGATGTCTTTCTCCCATCCCTGACGGGATAATTAACAATGGAGACTTAAATGAAAAGCAAACTAGCGATCGCTGCCCTTTTAACCACCGCTCTTGCAACAGCGCCGCTTGCTCCGGCATATGCCGAAGGGCATCGTTCTCATGAAAGACAGAATAGATCGGATTCAGGACTTTTCCTTGGGCTATTTGCAGCTGGTCTTGCCGGAACAGCAGTTGCGCTCGCAACATCCCCCTATACCCTCATTGTCGAGACGCCTCCGCCCCCGCCGCCTGTATATGTCGCTCCGGCGCCCGCTTATTACTATTATGACTATCACTCGCCTATCTACAGGCCTATGCCCTCCTATCGGCACGGAGTGGTCTATGAGCGTCCATACTACCGGCCGCATCACGCCTATGCTGTGTATAGGTAAGAAAAGCTTAAACTGCGGCATCAAGCCCTTTTTGCAACACGCCGACAAAAGCGCTGCCAATATTTAGCAGATGCTGGCGGTTATGCTCAAGTGCAGGAAACAGAGAGCGGCGTTTTTCCAATAATTCCGCCATGGGCAAAGCGTGCAGGCGCCTTACCTCAGCATAGGCCGCCTGAAAACGGGCGACTGGGTCTTCGATAGCATCATAGCTTTCGTCGATCAGGGGCGGAAATGTCTGAAAGCCCCAATCACGCAGGGTCGCTAATGTTCCGACATTGCCAAAAATAATAAATGGATTCATGGCAGCCAGCCCT
>CAZQOE010000029.1:0-13283 GCA_964594935.1 uncultured Rhodospirillaceae bacterium
TAACGACAACCCCAAGGAATACGGAAATGCTTCGCGAACTTTTCAAACGCCAGAACGACGACGTGCTCCTCACCAAGGGGCGCACGGTTGACAACGAAGAAAATCTTTCGCCGATCATGATGCGGCATCTCAAGGAACGCTACGGCGGCACAAGGCTGGGCAGGCAGGAACTCGACGCGGAACTTCTGAACGATACGGAAGGCGCCCTCTGGAACCGATGCCAAATCGACGCTCTGCGCGTCCAAAGCGTGCCCGAACTGCGCCGCATAATCGTGGCCATCGACCCCGCCCTGTCGCACAACGCGAACTCCGACGAAACGGGAATCATCGCAGCTGCGCGCGGGGTCGATGGGCTTTTATATGTACTGTCCGACTGGTCGGGCCGCTTTGCGCCCGACGCATGGGCCGACCGCGCGCTCATGCTCTACGCCGACATGCGCGCCCAGATGATCGTGGCCGAAGTGAATGCCGGCGGAGAGCTTGTCGAACGCATCCTGCGCCAGAAAGCCCCGCATGTGCTGTTCAAGCCCGTCCGCGCGCTCCGCAACAAAATCGAACGCGCATTGCCCGTCGCGGCGCTTTACGAACAAGGCCGCGTCAAGCACGTCGGCAATTTATCGCTGCTCGAAGACCAGATGTGCCGCTTCACGCACGAAAACACGGCTGTCGGCTCGCCCGACCGCGTCGACGCGCTCGTCTGGGCCCTGACCGAACTCAGCGAAGTCTCGCGCGGCGAACCGAAAATAAGATTTTTATAAATAAATTTTATCCGGAAGCGCACGCATCAGAATTCATAATGAAAACTGAAAGCGTGCGCGACCGTTCTATAATTCTAAGTCAGAGGACAAGAATCGAGACTTAAAAGATTATCTGGGATGTACCTATCCGTAACGGTTTTGAGATACTTCCGTCCGTTGTGAGAAGCCACGATAACATCAATACGCCGACCCTGCTCATCGACATAAAATTTATATTGACCCGTTTCTATGCCACTAATTGCTGAATTTTCATTCAGCCACCAACGAGTACCGCCATGAATCCCACCGATTCCTTGAATTCTTTCGTGTGGATTGTAACGATCTTCTTTTGTGATGCATGAAACTCGTACTAACTCAGTCATAGCCTATTCTCCTTGTGTTAAGAGCAATCGGCCTTGACTGAAAGTAAAGTAAATCGTATGAATTACTCGGCTACTATCAATCCGCAGCCGGTTGCCGGTTAAGCGGATCGAACTACTGACCGGGGGCAGCAACCCTCGGTCTTTTAGTTCTATCATATACTAATGGTAGCACGATTATTTCAAAAAGTCAAGAAAATTCTCGTTTTGTTCATGTTTTGTAAACAAAATTTTAACCTTTTGTTCTCAGCCGAAATTTTCAGAAAATGAACCAACTCCTTATGGAGCCTCATGCGGCTTTCCGCTCTTCTGGCGTATTTTTTGCGCCATACGCAAACCAAACGACCGCGTCGACGCGCTCGTCTGGGCCCTGACAGAACTCAGCGAAGTTTCAAGGGGAGAACCGAAAATAAGATTTTTGTAAAACGAACGCCTACGCCACTTCGGGCGGCCCGATGCCCATGACGCTGATATGGAAAGGCCCGGGATCTTCCGGCGCGCGGGCATAGTCTTTCAGGTTTTCCATTGGGTCTTTGATGACCTTGTACTTCTCGTACGCGGGGTCGGTTGTCGGCCCCTCTTTTTTAACGACGCCCTGCAAAATCAGCCGGTCGAAAACGTCCTTATCGTCAACCATGATCAACGACACGAACGAATTGTCCTTGCCGACTTGTTTAAGAAAATGATGAACAGCCACGTAACGATAATCGCGCCCGCGCGTAATGCCGCGCAGGCTGATAAAATTGGGCAAGCTTTTCGGAAAGAACTCGGCCTTGTAATCGGCCATAGTCCTGAAATCGAAGGCCTTCCAGCCTTCGGACAATATCTTCTGCGCAAGTTCCTTTCCGTGCATCATGCGGAAATTATACGAAAAAGTGCTTAAATTACCGTTCAGACTGGCCTTAATTTAAATTATTTCATTATAAAACAAGGGGTTATAATAATGAGACTTTCCTCCCTCGTGGCGTACATTGTGCGCCCGCAGCAAGTCAAAACAAGCGCCGCAGGCCCGATGATCGCGTGGTCTCACGTCGGAGCCCCGCAATGGACTCCAAGGCGCATGGGCAATCTCGCCGAGGAAGGATTCCGCAAAAACGTCATCGCCTATCGATGCGTCATGCAAATCGCGACGGCGGCGGCGGCCGTTCCGTGGCTTCTGTACGACGCGGAAGGAAACGAACTCGCCGCGCACCCGCTTCTCGACCTCCTTGCGCATCCCAACCCGTTGCAGGATGGCGTGACGTTCATGGAAAGCCTCTATGCAAATTTGCAGATTTTCGGCAATGCGTACATCGAAGCGATACGCCCGACGGATAACGCCGCGCCGGTCGAACTTTACGCCCTTCGCCCCGACCGCATGAAAGTCGTGCCGGGCGCAACCGGCCTGCCGCAAGGCTATCAATACACGGTCAATGGCCAGACGACCACGTGGCCCTGCGACGCTTTGTCGGGCGCGTCGAATATTCTTCATATCCGCCAATTCCACCCGCTCGACGATTGGTACGGCCTCGCGCCGATGGAAGCGGCATTGCAGTCCATCGACCAGCACAACGCTTCGGGCGCTTGGAATCAGGCGCTCCTCAATCAAGGCGCGCGTCCTTCGGGCGCGCTTGTCTATGCGCCCAAAGACGGAGGCCCCGCTTCATTGACCGACGACCAGCTTCAACGCCTTCGCGAAGAAATGGGGCAACTGTACCAAGGCGACCGCAACGCGGGCCGCCCGCTTATTTTGGAAGGCGGCCTCGACTGGCGCGAAATGAGCCTATCGCCGAAGGATATGGACTGGCTTTCGGGCCGCAACAACGCGGCGCGCGACATTGCGCTGGCGTTCGGCGTTCCGGCGCAGCTCATCGGGATTCCCGACGCGCAAACGTATGCGAATATGGAGCAAGCCCGCCTCGCGTTTTACGAAGAAACCGTCATGCCGCAAATCACGCGCGTTATCGCAGGTCTAGATCATTGGCTGTGCCCGATGTACGCCGACAAGCCCGAATTGGACTTCGACCCCGACGCCATCAGCGCGCTGACCGACAAGCGCCAGGCGCAATGGAGCAAAATTCAGGCGGCAAAATTTTTAACGCGCAACGAACAACGCGAAGCGGCGGGCTACGGCCTCGCGCCGGATGAAGAATTTTTAGCCGAAACGGAAACCGGCGGAGGGAAAAACGATTAAATGAAAAAACTACGCCTTCAAAACGTCGCCTTCCCTCAAGGTGTTATGGCTCAAACGCCTTTCGGGACTGTTGGCGGTTTTGACATATTGCAGAAAACGCCACAACCGCATGCTTCCGTCGTTGTTTTTGACGCGCGTCGTGAATTTTACCGTATCGGCTTCAAACGTATCGAAAATCAAATCTTGGGGAAAACCGTCGCAAGCGCCGGCGTCAAGTTTTTCGGCTCCGATACCAAGGTCGCGCAATTTTTGGGGATCAAGGGGAGCCGACCCAAAAACGGTCACGGCATAATCTTCGAAATTGCCGCGAATGACGCATTGCGTGCCGCCGGAAAGGAAGAATCTGACGGTCGGCAAACGGACGCTTTGCGCGACGTGCGAACCGACGATATCGACGTCCGCGTCGGAAGCGTTAAATAAAACCGCAATGGACGCAAAAACATTCCGCTGGTTTTGGACGTCGTGAAATCTTTTGTCACCGGAATCGACGGCGTTTTCGTTAAAAAATTTTGTAATCGGACTAACCATATTTCTTCCCCTGAAATTTGACGGGGCAGACTACCCAAAGGGCGCCGTTCTTCCAACGGCATTTATTACTTTCGCGCGCCGGTTAACCATAACGGGCGCGTCTTTTCTAACAACAAATAGGACTTTCATGGACGTAAAACACATGTCCCTGCCGTTAAGCGTGAAAACACTTGGCGGCGACGGGATTTTTACGGGCTACGCCAGCGTGTTCGGCGAGCTCGACCAGCAAAACGAAATCGTCGCGGCGGGCGCGTTCGCGCGCACGTTGTCGAAATGGCGCCGACAGGGCCGCACGCCGGCGCTTTTATGGATGCACGACCCGACGCAACCCATCGGCATCTGGCAAAGTATCCGCGAGGACGCAAGCGGCCTGTATGTCGAAGGCCGTCTGGCCCTTCGCACGCAAAAAGGCGCGGAAGCGCATGAGCTTCTAAGGCTCGGCGCGCTTACGGGCCTTTCCATCGGCTACCGCGTCGTGTCGAGCAAAATCGACGGCAAGCGCAAGGCCCGCGTCCTGACCGACGTCGATTTGTTCGAAATTTCGCTGGTGACGTTTCCGGCGAACGAAGCGGCGCGCGTCAATGACGTCAAGGAAAACGGAAATCAGGGAAGTGCAAAACCAAAAATTTCCACGCCTTCCGATGCCGCCGAAAGACTCCGTCAAGCCGCCCGCGCTCTGACGGAACGATAGAAACCCAAGAATTATTTTTATTAACCCAACCCCGTTCATAACCCGCTCGGACGAGGGGAATGCGAGGAGCCCACGGAGCGCAAAACCGGAGCGTACACCCTTAGTACGTGAGGATTTGAGCACCGGAGCGACGAAGCAGTCACCCGTCCGAGTTAGGGTTATGTCGGGGTGTCTATTAACAAGGAGAAATATAGCATGATCGATATGAACGAAGTCCGCTCGGCCACTGACACGTTGGCCCGCGCATTTGAAGAATATAAGAGCGTCAACGACCAGCGTCTGTCCGAAATCGAACAGCGCGGATCGGCGGACGTCCTCCACGACGAAAAACTCAGCCGCATGGACACCACCATCAACGGCCTGCAGGACGACATTACGAGCCTCAAAACGTCGATGCTTCGCCCCAACAAGGCCGGTGTGCAAACGTCCCCCGACAGCGCGCACAAGCAGGCTTTTTTGACCTACGTCGCCAAGGGATACGACGCGCCACTCGCGGCTTTCGAATCCAAAGCGCTTGAAGTCATCAACAGCGCCGAAGGCGGCTTTACGGTTCCGCCCGAAATGTCCGAACGCATCGTCACGCGCCAATTCGACACCACGCCGATGCGCCAGATCGCCACGGTCATGAACATCTCGACCGAAGCGGTCGAAATGCTTCGCGACACGGCGGAGCCCGTCGCCCAATGGGTGTCCGAGCTCGGCACGCGCAACGACACGGCGGACAACGGCATCGGCCGCATCCGCATTCCGGTGCACGAGCTGTATGCGCAGCCCAAGGCCACGCAGAAATTGCTCGACGACTCCCTCATCAATGTCGAGGAATGGCTGATCAACAAGGTCGCTTCCAAGTTCTCCCGCGCCGAAAACAACGCTTTCGTTGTCGGCGATGGAATCGGCATGCCGCGCGGCTTTACGTCCTACACGGCCAACACGACCGACGACGCCACCCGCGCGTGGGGCGTTTTGCAGTACGTCCCGACGGGTGCCAGCGGCGCTTTTGCCTCCAGCAACCCTGCCGACTGCCTGTTCGACCTGATGCACAAACTGCGCGTCGGTTATCAGCCCGAAGCCGTGTGGGTCATGCCCCGCGCCGTGGCTGATACCATCCGCAAGTTCAAGGAAAACTCGACGCAAGCCTACATCTGGCAGCCCGGGTTGCAACAAGGCACTCCCGCGACGCTGTTGGGCTTCCCCGTCGTCCTTGGCGAGGATATGCCTTCGGTCGCAGCCGGAAGCTTCTCGGTCGCCTTCGGCAACTTCAAGGAAGGGTACACCATCGTGGACCGCATGGGGATGCGCATCCTGCGCGATCCGTATACGGGCGCGCCCTTCATCAAGTTCCGGTGCACCAAGCGCACAGGCGGCGACGTCGTCAACTTCGAAGCCATCAAGCTCCTCAGCTTCTCGGCCTCATAAGGATAAACAAAATCGCACGTCCAAACCCCTCTCCGCCGCTCTTGCGGGGGAGAGGGGAAGGACAAACGATTCAAGCAAAACAACAGAACATGGGGTGAGGTGGAAAAACCTCAGTCCAAATCGTCATACCCGCGAAGGCGGGGATCCCATTTACTTGTTTCATTTTTACAAGGAGTATTTCTCATGGCTATTCGCGATCTTTTACGCACTCAACTCGTCTCGACGTCGCTCTCTCCCGCGGCACGGGTCAACGGCACGGCCACAGGCGCGGCCGTCGACCTTCGCGGTTTTGACGGCGCGGTCATTACGTTCTCGTTCGGCGCTTATACCGACGGCACGCATACCCCCACCATCACGCACTCGTCGGACGGCACGACGTACACCACTTGCGTTTTCGGCACCGATATTGACGGCGCGGCGGACCTTGCCGCCGTCAGCAGCGGCGCGGGCGCCAACGTCATCATCGGCACGATGCCGCCGCGATCATCAAGCATCACGCAGGCGATGCTTGCAAACATGTTGCTTATCAATAACTGGATTAAGGATTACGCGGCGAAAACGACCGGCGTTTATCCCGTCGATTATTTTTCATACATGCTCGACGCCTCGAGCCTTTCCAACGCGGTGCAGGGGCTTCCGGCCTCCGGCACTCTGCTGGCGGATGGATTGCACCCGAGCGGCTTTGGCGCGGGCATTATGGGCGAGGTCGCTCTCTATAACGCTTTAAACGGCCTTGTGAAACCGATGTCGCGACGTCCCATGGCGAATCTCGACGGTTCCGGAAACGGAGATACAAGCTATTTGACGCGGAATCCGTTGATGCTTCAAGGCGCGGGCGGAACGGCGGGTACGGGCGTTTCCGGCACCGTCGCACAGTATTATTCGATCCAAAGATATGCGGGATCCGGCATCGGCGCGACGGTTTCGATCATCGCGCGAAGCGCGGGACCCGCCTTTTTCGCCGTGGACGGCCTGCCCGGCAGCCTTCAAAAAATAGACTTTTCGGGCGCAACGGCGACGACCGACCAGTTGACAATGACTTTTGCAGGCTCTCCGGCCCCAACCCCGGGAACAGGGCCCAATGTCATCGAGACGGAATTTGTCACGGCAATGTCGTCGGGAACTCTTCTGGACTTCAGCCTGACATGCGTCTTTGGCGGCTCTAGCTACGTCGTTTATTCAAACTACAACAATGGGGCGCCCATTAATGTCACAGGAACTTTTCAGGGGCTGCTGCGAAGCCGCCCGTTTACGATACCTGCAGGCGCAACATCCATGACGTGCATTTTGTCGATCAAAACATCCGTAGGCGCCGCCGGAAGCGCTTACATCGGATACGCGGGCGTCAGGAAATTGCAGGCTTAATCAGGCCCTATAGGGCTTAATTTTCCAAGGCTCGCCGAATTTCAATTCCCATTCGGGGGGCGTGACGGGATCGATGCCTCCGCCGGGATAAAACGTCGTTTCGCCGAACATGACGCCCTTGGGCGTCGTGTAAAGATCGACGCGGATAAAATCGAATCCGGCGCCGATTTTTTCGGCGATCCTGACCATTTCGTCGAAATTCGGCGGCTTGGGGATATGGCCGAGAACGGGGGGATAAATGATGCCGGCAGGAACTAAATTCCAGTCGCGGTCATACATATTGCGCCGGTGTTCCTTGAATCTATCGGCGTCATACTGGATAAAATGGACGCGCCCGTCGAAAACAAAGAATTTATAGTCTTCGGGGGCTTCGCCGTCGGGCATTTCGACCACGCGCTCGGCCAATAGACGAGGCGACACGTCCTGATAGCCCCATTCGCGGAAAAAATGCCAATGCACGATGGAAAGCTGATGACGGAAAAAAGAGATGATTTTGGCTTTGTCGACGTCTTGCGCCGTGCGCACAAAGTAATTTCCGCCGCTGGTATGCGTGGCCTTCAGAATATAGGGAATCGGAAGCATGTCGAAAGGGATGTCTTCGGGCCTTTCGCCCGTCCACAGGGTTTCGATGACGTGCTCTTTGCCCACGAGCTTCGCGACTTCGTCTTTGACCGCGATTTTGTCGGCAAACGTCGTAAAGCGCGGGTCGCGCTGAAACAATTTTCTCCACGCGATTTTTTCGTTGAATCCTTTCGGATTTCTGAAATTCGGGAATCTTTTAAACCGGCGGAAATACATAAGTGGAACCGCCGCAAAATCGGGAAGCGTGTTGAGAATAAAATTATAGGTTTTCTTAGCGATCTGCCACAACATGGTTTTTTCCTTATAAAACTTTTCCTAATATCATTTTCTGAATGGATGCGCCGGATAAATGCCTAAAATTTTGACTTCGTGCGCAAAGAACGCCAGTTCTTCCAGCGCAAGCCGCAAGGGCGTATCTTTCGGATGCCCTTCGACGTCGACGTAGAATTGCGCGGCGGTGAAATTGCCGCCGACCAGATAACTTTCCAGTTTTGTGATGTTGACGCCATTGGTAGCAAAGCCGCCAAGCGCCTTGTACAAAGCCGCGGGAACGCTGCGCACCCTGAAAACGAGCGTCGTGATGCAATCGCTGCCAGGTTTTGCTTGTTTCGCTTCGCGCGAAAGGATCAAAAAGCGGGTCGTATTCTTCGGCCCGTCGGCGATGCCGGTCGCCAGCGTTTCCAATCCGTAAATCTTTCCCGCCAATTTCGACGCGATGGCGGCAACCGTCTTATCGCCGCGTTTAGCCACGTCTTCCGCCGCACCCGCCGTATCGGCGTGAACCACGGAATATATCTTATGCTTCTTGAGCCATTTCTGGCATTGCGCCAGAGCGTGCACATGGCTTTCGGCACGTTTGATGTCTTTTAGCTTCGCACCCTTAATTGCCAGAAGATGGTGTTCGATCGGCTGGTAATGTTCGCCGATAATATGAAGTCCACCCTGCGGCAACAGATGGTGCACGTCGGCAACTCGTCCTGCCACGGAGTTTTCCACCGGAATCATCGCCAGATCGGCACGACCCTCGACGACGGCGTCGAACGCGTCGTCGAACCCGATACAAGGCAAGGTTTTGCACTTTGGATAAACGGCACGGCACGCCAAATCCGAATTCGCGCCGAACGCGCCTTGAAACGCAATAATTGTCATCACTCCCTCTTTTTTCTAAATCCTTTATTAATTAAGCAAGCTTGAGGCGAAAATTGTGATTTTTTTGATTTTCGAGCGGAGCGTACTTTCTTGCGTACGTGAGCATCGAAAATCAAAAAAAGCGCGATTTGCAGCCCAAGATCGCTTAATTAAATGTGTGCCAAAAATCGCTCGGCACACCCTTTCCACGAAAATCCCGCGGCAAAGGCCCGCGGGTTTTGAGGATTGTCCAATAAAGACAGCGCGCAATCAATTGCTTTCTGAAGATTGTCGTCTAACGTGCAGAAAAAGTTGGCTTTTTTGTTTTCAAAGAGGTCGGATGGGCCTGAAGCGCGATAGGCCGCAATCCGCAACCCTGCCGCGCAGGCTTCCAGAAGAACTAGGCCGAAGGTATCCGTCTTGGAGGGAAAAACAAACAGGTCGGCCGCCGCAAAATGCCTTGCCAGAGTGTCGCCCTCCATCAATCCCAGAAAATGGGCTTTTGGATATTGCTTGCGAAGCATGGTTAAATCCGGCCCGTCACCGATGACGACTTTGCTGCCCGGCGTTTGAATTTCCAGAAAGGCGCGAAGGTTTTTTTCGACGGCGACGCGCCCGACGTAAAGGAGGATGGGGCGCTGCAGATTTTCATAGGCCTTTATCTTTTTGCCATAGGGTTTGAACAATTCCGTATCGACGCCGTACGGAATACGCACAAGATGATCAAATCTTTCTGCGCGTAGCTTGTTTTCGATGGAAGACGTCGCGACCATGACCGCGCTTGAGGGAGCATGAAAACGCCGCAGAACGGCGAAAGAAATTTTTGCAACAAACGGCGCGAAAAAACGGGGAACGCGCGCCGCCAGATAGTCGGGAAAATTCGTATGATAGGCCGTCGTGAATTTTCTGCCCTCTTTAAGACAAAGATTTCTCGCCGCCCATC
This sequence comes from uncultured Rhodospirillaceae bacterium, assembly GCA_964594935.1. Taxonomy (GTDB): domain Bacteria; phylum Pseudomonadota; class Alphaproteobacteria; order UBA9219; family UBA9219; genus CAIXLI01. Next base: position 9,944 of record CAZQOE010000029.1, read on the forward strand.
CCAAAGGGCCTTCGGTCACAATATGAACGGCGTCGGGAGAAAAATCGCGCAGAATCTTTTTCAATCGCCTGCGTGCAAAAAACTCGAGTCGGATTTCAGGATAACAGGGCAGGCAAAACGTGAAAAAACGTCCTTCGTCCGGCCCTATCACAAGAACATCGTGCCCCATAACCGCAAGCTCGTTTGTTAAGGACGTCAACGCGCGCACGACACCGTTGACCTGAGGTTTCCACGCATCTGTTACGATAAAAATCTTCACACATGCCCCGCAAACGAAGAAAAGGCATTTCAGAACAACGGACTTTCGCTTGGAAGTCAAGCTGGCTTCCAAAGCTTAAGCTCTCATTAAAGCTTATATGATAGCTCTACGGCGAGGGGCATGTCTTTCGCGGGAGGCTGTGATGCCGATGAAATCGGGTAAAAAGAAATCCAAGAGAAAATCGTTGTCGGTAAAATCCTGCAATAAAAAACCTGTGCTTAAGAAAAAAGGCAAAAAAATACGCCGCGGTTTTTCCTTGGTCGAAATGACGATCGTCCTTGCGATCGCAGGCACCGTCCTTGCCACGATTTGGGCCGTCGCAAGCAGCGCAAGGGAAGAACAAAGAATTAACGACGCCGTCATTCAACTGCAGACGGTAGCAAATAACATTATTGTCCTGAAACAAACCCAGCAATCGACCTTTCCCGCTCCTTATACCCAACCAAACAACATCCTTACAGGCGCGATGATAACGGCGGGAGCCATTCCCCGGTCATATGCCAACGCAACAAATCCCGCAAGGGCGGATGCTCCTTGGGGACCAACGAACTTTTGGATTTATTCAGTAACAGCAAAAAGATTTCGCGTTTCCTTTTATGCGATCCCTTATCGAGCCTGCGTCTCGTTGTTGCTTCAGGGAACCGCATGTCAAGCAGGGGAAACGGGCTGTCCCGCTCAGATTTACGTCCACAGCGCTACAAATCCGGCGGATACTTTGTGGCCAGGCGCTCAAGGTTGGAAAAATATGAATCCGACGACGGCAACGAATTTATGCGGTCTCAACGCCTATCCCGGCAATTACAATACTAACTCGGTTGAATTCGATTACGCGTTTTAACGAGGCGCAGACTGCGTTTTTTGAAGCGCGGATAAAAATTTCGGCAGAGCTATTGTCCACAACATTTCCTGTTGCAAGCGTTTTTTCGCGGCATGGCCGAGTTTCCGTCGAAGCGTTTCGTCGTCGAGCAGTCTAAGCAGCTTTTGCGTAACGTCGGTCTGATTTTCCCCGTCGCACAAAAGGCCCGTTTTGCCGTCCATGACGGCGTCTTCCGCGCCGCTTCCCGTTCCGCCCAATGACGGCACGCCGAACCAGCCCGCTTCGATATAACTGATGCCGAAGCCTTCGACCGACGTTCCGACGCGCCGCACAGGCATGGCGAAGACGTCCGAGTTGGCGAGAAGCGCAAGTTTTTGATCGTCATCGACGGCGCCAAGAAAGACAACATGCGCGGCGACGATTTTTTCTTCCGCCAACGCCTGCAGGCGCACTTTATCGTCACCCGCGCCGCCGACAAGAAAGACTGCCTTCGGATGCTTCGCAAGAACCGCGGGCAACGCCGCGATAACGCGATCGACGCCTTTGCGAGGCTCAAGTCGCGCTACGACCGAAAGGACGGGGTATCTTTCTCCGATTAACGCGCGCATTTTTTCCTGCGCGTCCATCGACGGGTTGAGCAAAGGACTAATGGGCGGATGCGTCACGACAAGGCGCGAATCGTCGGACTTTTCAAGATAGGGACGGACCAGATCCGTCGTAAAGCGGGAATTGGCGAGGATTTTCGACGCGCGCGCCAGTGCTGCGACGATGCGATCCTTTTTGCACTTTGAAGGGGAAACGGGGTATTCGGCGCCGTGCGCAAGCACGACGATGGGTGCGGAGAAAACTTTAGGCAACGCTTCGATGCTCTTCCACGAGTCGCAGAAGACGCCTTCGATAATTCTAGTGTCGAAGAGCCCGGCAACCGCATGGCGTTTTTTCCAACGGCGAAGAGGGCGCCAACCGCCGAACCTTTGCAGCGCATAGTTGGCCTGCGGCGCGTAATTCTGATTATCCCCGTCCGCAAAAACGACAACCTCGCTCCCTGCGCGCGCCAGTTCTTCGGCAAGCGCCGTCATGTAGGTTTCCATACCCCCCTTGGAGGGCGCGAATGTTTGCGTAACAATAAGGATCATATTCTCGAACCTAAAACGCGTTTCCAATTAAGTTAGCTTGAGGCGAAAATTACGATTTTTTTTATTTTCGAGCGGAGCGTACCCTGACGTACGTGAGCATCGAAAATAAAAAAAAGCGCAATTTGCAGCCCAAGATCACTTAATTAGTCGCGTTTTATTCTTCTTCGTCTACTTTCGGCTGGCAAATAGGCCTATCGGAGCCGGAGCGGATAAAATCGATAATCCGTTCGACCTGAGCCTGATTCTTGTATTGCGTCGCCGTTTCTTCGACGCGTTCGCCGAGCGTCCCTTCGGGCGCGAACAGCATGCGGTAGGCGCTGCGCAGCGCCCGAACGTCTTCGCGGCTGAAGCCGCGCCGCTCAAGCCCTATCAGGTTCAATCCCGACAGATGCGCGCGTTCCCCTTTCACGAGGCCAAAAGGAATTACGTCCTTTTCAACGCCCGACATGCCGCCGATGATGGCATAAGGCCCTATGCGCACGAATTGCTGCACCGCTGATAAGCCGCCGATAATGACGAAATCCCCTATCGTCACGTGCCCCGCCAATGTCGCGTTGTTGGCCATGACGACGTTGTTGCCGACCTTGCAATCGTGGGCAACATGCGCGCCAATCATGTAAAGGCTGTTGTCGCCGACTTTCGTCAGCATGCCACCGCCTTCGGTGCCCGGGTGCATCGTGACATATTCACGGATTTGGTTGGCTTTGCCGATTTCAAGTGTTGAAGGCTCGCCCTTGAATTTCAAATCCTGTGGGCGAAGGCCGAGCGCGGCGAAGGGATAAACAACCGTATCGTCGCCGACTGTTGTTCTTCCATCGACCACGACATGCGAAATCAGGCGGACGCGGTCGCCAAGCTTGACGTTCGCGCCGACGGTGCAGAAGGGGCCAATATAAACGTCTTTGCCGAGTTGCGCGGCAGAATCGACGATGGCGGTAGGGTGGATGGTTAATGCCATTTAAGCTTCACTCTTGACGTCGTCGCGCGGCACAAGCATGGCGGTATAGGTGGCTTCGGCGCAGAGCTTATCTCCCACAAACGCGTCGCCTTTGAACTTCCACACATTGCCGCGCGTGCGTTCTTTTTTCACCTTGATGTGCAGCGTGTCGCCCGGAACGACGGGGTTGC
>CAZQOE010000030.1:0-13164 GCA_964594935.1 uncultured Rhodospirillaceae bacterium
TGATGGTGCTGGTGAGATTCAGGTCGATGATGCGGCGATTGATCTCGTCGTCCATCTCCTCGATGGCCGCCACCTTCAGCGCGCCGCCCGCGTAGTTGATCAGGAAGTCGACCTTGCCGAACGCATCGACCCGCACGCCGTGAACCGCAAGCAACTGGAAAATCTGGCGGCTGCCGGCGCGTTCGACGGCCTCAACAAAAACCGCGCTCAGGTGATCGCGGGCATCGACGTGCTTCTCAAACACAGCCAGCAGAAAAGCGCCGAAGCCGCGAGCGGGCAGGCGAACATGTTTGCCGCATCGTCCGACGCCGCGCATCCGCCCTTGCCGCCCGTGAAAAACTGGGACGACTTGACGCGCCTTCAGCACGAATTCTCCGCCCTCGGCTTTTACATGTCCGCGCATCCTTTGGACAATTATCGCGCGTTGCTTGACCGCATCGGCGCGGTGCAAGTCAACAAAATCGCCGAAAAACGCGACGCCGCGTCGTCCCGCTTCAAGCTTGCGGGCATCGTCGTGTCGAAGCAGGAACGCACTTCCAAGCAAGGCAACAAGTTCGCGTTTCTACAGCTATCGGACGGCGGCGGTGCGTTCGAGGTCACAGTGTTTTCCGAGCTGCTGGCCGCGAAGCGCGATATTCTGGAGCCCGGGCAGGCGGTTCTTATCGAAGCTGACGCGCAAGCCAACACGCAAGGCGGCGGTCAAAACTTTGGAGGCGGATCCGACCTGCGGTTTATCGCAAGGAACATCGAATTGCTTTCCGACGCGGCCGCACGTTCGGCCAAGGGCGTTCGCATCAAGTTGTTCGAGCCTTCGCCGATTGCGGAAATTCATAAATTGCTGGCGGCGACGCCCAAAGGCCGCGCGCAGGTCGTTTTGGCGCTTGAGCTTGACGATGGCGAGGAAGCCGAAGTCGAAATCCCGGGCGGCTGGATGCTGAACGAAGCCGTAAAGGCCAAACTCCGGCAAATCGGCGACGGATTGGAAGTCGTGGAATATTGATCGGACTTTTTTTATGAGGAGGTTCGCATGGAAAACGATTTTGAAAGGTGGGATATCGAAAATTCCAAAATGGGATATGCGCCGGATTTTCTTACGGGCGCGCCGATGGATAGAAGATCGGCTCTTTCCGGATTTGTCAGCTCGGAAAAGGCCGGAAAGCGCATTGTCAAAATGTTCGGGGGCCCGCAATACGCTTGGCTGGATTTCTGGCCGCTTGAGCCGACAAAAGTCAGGGTCGTTGTCGGCACGGACCTTTTAAACAGAACCGCGCTTGAACATTTGCGGGGGCTTGTCGAAAACGCAGGCGGCAGAATTTCGCCTGATATGATCACGCAAGTCAAAAGTGAATTACCAGCAAAGTCGCAGAAAAAAATCAGCAAAATTCGCAATAAAAACAACGGACCGGCCTAATATATGGTTAAAGCGTTTTTGCTTTCATAATCATGTGATACGAGAAAGAGACAATGGTTGCCCGTGGCAATATTATTTTTGAAATACATATTTTGTGGAGTTTGAGATGGGTGCCGGAGAATTACCAATATCAGGAATACCCCTAAAACCGGGGAAGACGGATATATCGCTTCAAAAAGCATCCAACATGAAAGAGATTTGGGATGAATGTGGGGTTAATATTTTTAACGCCGGAATGTTTGCTACTACAAGCGAGATGAATCTTGTTGTCCTCTTTGCCTATGCAAGAGATAATCTTTTTATGACGTCGCCAAAATTTATGGCGGCAACGGCTTTATTCAGTTCTTTGTTGCTAGTCAGTTTTGGTTTTATGACAAAGAATATTCAAGAGGCTCGAAAAAAATATTCTAAATTAATCGCGCCGACTAACGGTTAACAGGAATTATTGAAAGAGATTATGATGAGCAAAGATGTGCCTATGAAAAAACTATTTAAAGAATACGGAAATTCGCTTGTCATGGCGGGCGCGGGAACTTTTTTGACGACGCTAAGCTTGGGGCCCATTGTTGCCGCAAAAGGCCCTGTCTTGGGCGGCGTTATCGGCATTTCCGGAGTCGTCGCCGCGACGGGTTTATCCATTGTTGCCATGACGGCGATTTCCATCAGAGATCGCTACTATTACAACGCGCCGACTTGCGGATGATAACCAATATTTGGAGGTTATAATGAAAGATGACAAAGTGATTGGACAAAATGAAGTTTCCTATGACGAAAAATATCAGGATGCTTATGAAAATCAACTTCTAATGACCGGATTAATGGCTATCATGAGCGTTGTTGCGTTTGCTTCTGCAGCCACGGAGGTTTCCGCCGGAAATAGTGGTGTTGCGGCTGCAAAAGCGACATTTGGTCTAACGATGCTTGGTGGAAGCGCGGCGATGGTTCATTTTATTCGAAAAAAAGTTTTTTTACCCGAGCCCGTTTAATTCTTCTTCGCCACCCTATCAAACGCCATCAGCGTTTCGATAAGCGCGGGCAAATCTTTCAACTTCACCGTATTGGGGCCGTCAGAAGGCGCGTTGTCGGGGTCTTCGTGGACTTCCATAAACACCGCCGCCACGCCTACAGCCACGGCCGCGCGCGCAAGAACAGGAACGAACTCGCGCTGTCCTCCGCTGGTTTCGCCTTGACCACCCGGTTGCTGGACGGAATGCGTCGCGTCGAACATGACGGGGTAGCCTGTCTGCGCCATAATCGGCAGGCCGCGCATGTCGGACACAAGCGTGTTGTAGCCGAAACTGGTCCCGCGATCGCACAACATAATTTTATCGTTGCCGGTCGAGGCGATTTTCGCGGCAACGTTTTTCATATCCCACGGCGCAAGAAATTGGCCCTTTTTCACGTTGATGGGGCGGCCCGTTTCGCCTGCGGCAACCAATAAATCCGTCTGGCGGCACAGGAATGCCGGAATTTGCAGCACGTCGACGGCCTTCGCGACGCGCGCGCATTGCTCGCGTTCGTGAATGTCGGTGATGACGGGAAGGCCCGACGTTTCGCGGATTTCCTCGAATATCGGCAAGGCTTTCTCAATCCCGATGCCGCGCTCGGTTTTAATCGACGACCGGTTGGCTTTGTCGAACGAGGATTTATAGACGATGTCGATTCCGTATTTTTCGCCGAGCCCTTTTAAAATTGCGCTTGTCTCCAGCGCGTGCGCGCGGGATTCCATCTGGCACGGCCCCAAAAAGAAAACCAGCGGCAGATCGTTGCCGACCTTGATGCTTCCGCCCTTGGGCCTTGGAATTTCGACGTGCTTGATCATAGGGCGGCTTCCTTCTTAGCGCGGGCGCGGTAGTTGAACCAGCTGATGGGAATCGCGATCACATAAAGAACGCCGGCGATGGAAAGCGTCAACCATGTGTTGGTAATCAGTCCGGCGACAAGCGCGGCTGAAAAAGCGAAAATGGGCGCGACCCAAAGCGGTTCGATCCTCCACCCCTTAAGGGCGAACGTCGGCAAGCGGCTGACCATCAGGCCGCCGACCACAAGCATCCACAGCGCGTAAACAGAAGGGGGAAGTCTGGCGGCGTCGCCGAATTCCAGAAAGAAAGCGAGGGGCAACAAGCCCAATGCCGCCCCCGATGGCGCCGGAACGCCCGTAAAATAGCGCTTGGCCCACAGCGGCGTGTTGTGGTTGTCAAGCATGGTGTTAAAGCGCGCAAGGCGCAACGAACAGCACACGGCGAAAACCAGAACCGCGATCCATCCGATTCCTCCCCCGTCCTTCAATGTCCATTCGTACATAATGAACCCCGGCGCGACGCCGAAGCTGATGGCGTCCGAAAGGCTGTCGAGCTCGGCCCCAAATTTGCTCGCGATGTTCAGCATGCGCGCGACGCGTCCGTCCAGAACGTCGAACATGGCTGCAACCAAAATAGCCCAAACCGCGGATTCAAAATTTCCCTGCATGGCAAAGCGCATGCCCGTCAGCCCCGAACAAAGGGCAAAAACGGTCAGCATGTTGGGAAACAAACGCGTCAACGGAAGGTCTTTAACGACGCGGCGGGGTTGGATTTGCTGTTCGTCCGTCATGGGCGCACGTCTCCTTTGCGGGCATCTTCGGTTGATAGAAGGTCGGCAAGAACCGTTTCTCCGCCAAGCATCAATTGACCGACGGACACAAGCGGATGCGCGCCCAGCGGCAAATAAACGTCCGTGCGGCTGCCAAAACGTATGAGGCCGAAGCGTTCTCCCGCCTTGACGGACTGGTTTTCCTTTGCGTCGCACACGATGCGCCGCGCGATAAGCCCCGCGATTTGGACGACGCTCATGGTTTCACCGGCATGCGGATGGCTGCCCTCAAGCTTGAGGGTCAGCGCCATGCGTTCGTTGTCGACGCTGGCCTTGTCGAACGAGGCGTTGACGAATTTGCCGGGCCGATAGCGGCGTGCGACAATTATGCCGTCCGCGGGAATGCGGTTGACGTGCACATTAAAGACGTTGAGAAAAATGCTGATGCGCGTGCGCGGGGAATTGCCGAGGCCGAATTCTTCGTCGGGCACTACGTCCTGAATGGCGACGACCTTGCCGTCGGCCGGGCTGACGATAAGACCTGCGCGTACGGGGGTAACGCGGTCGGGGTTGCGGAAAAAGAAAAGGCAAAACGCCGTCAGGACAAGGCCGATAAAAAAAAGGGCAGGGCCTGCAAAAAACAGGACAAAAGTAACGCCTGCGGCAATGCCGATAAAAGGCCATCCTTCGGCATGAATTTTGATTTTTTCCATAAACAATCCTGTTTTCTTAGAACTGAAAAAGCCGTTCTAGTTCTTGACACAAACGCAGATTAACGCTGTCATAAGCCGTGAAGTCTATGATATCTTCCTGCCGAATCCAACACTAAATCCCTTCCTCTCCGAACCCCTTTTTTCATGTCGGACTCTGCCACAAACGCCGCTTTAGAGAAGCCCTTTGCGCCCCGCGCGAATTTCGAGGAGCTGACGCGGAAATTCGACGAGCAGATCGCAAAGCTTTCCTTGAAAACGCTCGACCGGTTCTGTTTTGGCGTCGACGGGCTGGATTTCGACGTACGCCGCATTATGCACAAAGACAAATTTCACTTTTTAATCACCGCCACGATAGGCTACATGCCCTTTACCATCGAATCCCAAGACCGCAGGGATGCTATCAAGGCCATCCTTCTGGCGACAAAGTCTTTGCCAAAAGTGCGTTTTGACGTCGATATGTCGAGCCGGATTGTGGCGCGTGCGCTGTTCGCCGCGCCGGAAAAAAACGCTCTCGACCTCATTTTTTACCCGCTTGTTCTTTTTATGCAGGAAGCGCGCCCCTTCGTCGACTTGATCGGAAAATATCTTTTCGGGCCGCCTCCCGTAATAAAAGAAGCCCCCGCCGCCAAAGACGATTAGCTTCTTTTTAGTAAATGAGGCATAAAGTGCCTTCGGAAAAGGCTTATTCCCAATCAATGAAAGCGGAAGCGTAACTTGATCTTGTCCTCTGTATGCGTTTATTGCGGTTCGTCCAATCGCGTCGCGGAAAAATATAAATTGTCGGCGCAGGCCATCGGCAAGGAACTGGCGCGCCGGAAATTACACGTCGTCTTCGGCGGCGGCCGTGTCGGCCTTATGGGCATTATGTCCGGCGCCGCGCTCGAGGAAGGGGGTACCGTCATCGGCATTATCCCCGAACACATCCGCGAGGATGAAATTCCGTGCGATAATTTGACCGAACTTCACATCGTTCCCGACATGCACACGCGTAAGCGCATGATGGTCGAGCGTTCGGATGCCTTTATCATTCTTCCGGGCGGATTCGGGACGCTGGACGAGCTGTTTGAAATTTTGACGTGGAAAAAACTTAAGCTCCATAACGATCCGGTCATAATTTTTAATCAGGACGGCTACTGGGACGAAATGATCGCGCTCGTCAAAAAAACGGTTACGGAGGGGTTTTCAAAGCCCATCGATTTAAGCTTGTTCGAGGTCGTCACAAGCGTCGAAGGCGTCTTTGCCGCGCTCGACCGGCATATGTACCCTGAAAAAGAAACGCTCCCCGGGCAGATGTAAAAGTCTAGGTTTTTCAAGCGTTTATTGTGTGTGCCTGTAAGAATTCCTTGCGCAAGTATTTATTGTTCAGTATATTTTCAGGGTAACAAATTACCCAAAAGAGGATTTAACATGCCGTATGTTGAAGAAGAAGGAGAAGGCGTATTTCTCTTTTCTAACGAAATGCATAAACGCCCCACGGAAACAAACAGCGGTGTAGTTTCCCACGAGATCCCGAGACAAAGCGGCAAGACCTCCAACGCGGTTATAAATCTCGACTCTATGGACGATCCTCGCAACGCTTTTGTTAAAGCGGGAAAAGCGGCGACGGTAACGTCAGGGCCGGACACGCCGGAAACCAATGAAACCTATCGGAAAACGAGAGCAAAGCGTTCTCACCCCGATATTTTAAGTCACTCCTACAAATAAAAAAGCTAAGGAGCGCTAAGCCGCGCCTACAACACTCCCAACATGCTTGCGACGAGCGGATGCCGCACGATGTCGCGGTCGGTCAGGCGCACGACCGAAACGCCCGTGACGACTTCAAGCCTGCGCGCGATGTCCGTCAGCCCCGACAAACCTTCCAGCAAATCGCTTTGATCGGGGTCGCCCGTCAAAACCATCGTCGAATGCCATCCCAGGCGCGTCAGCAGCATTTTAATCTGGTTGTAGGTGCAGTTCTGCGCTTCGTCGATGACGATAAATGCGTTGTTGAGCGTGCGCCCGCGCATAAAGCCGATGGGCGCGATTTCAATCGATCCTTCGGCCAGAAGTTGTTTTAGCCGCTTGCCGCCCATGCGGTCGTTCAACGCGTCGTAAAGCGGGCGGAGGAACGGCGACATTTTTTCTTGGAGATCGCCGGGCAGGAAGCCGAGCTTTTCGCCCGCTTCGATGGCGGGGCGTGACAGAATGATGCGGTCGACTTTGCCCGCTTCAAGGGCTTCGACGGCGGCTGTGATGGCGAGATAGGTTTTGCCCGTTCCTGCCGGGCCAAGGGCGATGACGAGATTATGTTCCGCCATGGCGTCAAGAAGAAGCGACTGGTTGGCGTTTTGCGGTTTGACTTTGCGGACGTAACTTTGGTCGCGGCGGTCGAAGGCGGGACTGTTAAGCGGATCCCAAGGCGAGTTTCTTCCATAGAGAGGTTCGACGTTATAATTTTTTTCTTTGCGGTTGAGCTGGTCAAAATGACGCCGCTTGCCCATGGATACTCCTTTGTTGGGGGTGAAGATATATGCGGACGCACGTCAACGCGCCGCGGCAGGCCGATGAAAACGGGGAATTTGAAGCAACGGGAAGCGCTGAGGTGACTTTGCCTGGGGAAGAAGAAAGGACGAGGTGCAACCTGATAATGTTCCTGCCTCCTAAAGCCGCCGCCAAACCAAGCGGGGCAGAACCTATCGCGCTGAAATAAAAGACCTTTACCTGATTCTGATTCTAAATTTGTCTGGTTAACAAACGGTTACGTTTAAAGGTTTTCTTTGTAATTTTAAGTGCCTATGGTGATTTTCTTGACAGCTTCGGTTGCAATCCCTACTTTGCGGGCCTTCCGGCTTCTTAGAAGCATTGCCGGACTGGAGATTCCAGACCCGCCGAAGCCTTGTGCGAAGGCGGGCCGAAAAGAGTAAGGAAGTGCGTTATGAAAGTTGCCAATTCTCTCAAGTCGCTGAAAAAGCGCCACGCTAATTGCAAGGTCGTTCGCCGCAAGGGCCGCACCTATGTGATTAACAAGACCAACCCGCGCTATAAGGTGCGTCAGGGCTAAGTCGCGCCCTAACTTTCTACAAAAAGTTACTTTACAGCGGCGGCGTCAATGCCCGCTTCCGACGCGACGGCTTCTTCGATGGAAGCTGTGTCGAGCGACCCTGTTTTTCCCGCTTTGACAAAACGCGCGCAAGCGTGATCAAGCGACAAGATGGATTTGTCGGGGTTGTTGCGGTTGCGGATATAGCGATCGGTCAATTTCACGACGCGCGTGCAGATGTCGTGCGTAATTTCGATGCCGTAGTGTTTTTCAAAATTGCCCTTGAGGTTCATCAGAATGTTGACCGTCATCGGGCTGTCCGGCTCACGCAGCGTGATTTTTTGGAACCGGCGGTCGATGGCGGGCTCGACGGCGACATAATCCTGATATTCCTCGCGCGTCGTCGCCCCGATGACGTAAAGGTTTCCTTCGGTCAAGTAAGGCTTCATAAGGTCGGCGATGCCCGAATAGCTCGACGCCTTGAACGAGATCATCAACTGGTGGATTTCGTCGATGCAGAAAATGACGGGCGGAAAAAGCCGCGTGGCATTGCGCTCGGCCACGCCTTTGACGATGGGGATCAGGCGGCCTTCAAGATCGGCGCGCGATTGTGATCCGGCGCCGATCATCGACATTTCAAGCTCGATAAGCCGTGCGCCTTTCAGCATCTTGGGCACTTTATTCTGCGCGACCCACTGCGACAGGCCGATGAAAAGAGCGGTTTTACCGACGCCGGCGCCGCCGAGCAGCATGATGTTTTTTCTCAGGCGCTGAAGCAAAATCAGCGTCATTTGGTCAAGCTCTATGTCGCGGCCCGAAATAGGATCGAATTTGCCCGCGCGTTCCTGCGCCGTGATATCGCGCGTATAGCGCGAAAGAAGGCCTTCTAGTTCTGCGTCGGAGATGACGAAGTTTGGTTTGTTTGACATTCGCTTAAGACTTCCTTCCATAAAGCGCGGATTGCGTTCAAATCAACGTCTTTGTGAACGACCGCGTTCCCGATGCCGTGGGGCAGGACAACCGTGAGTTTGCCGTTTTCGGCTTTCTTGTCGGCGCACATCAGCTCGATCAGATGCTCGACGTCGTAAGCATGGGGCGGCGGCGCAACCGGCAATCCTACGGCGGCGAGATGCGCGCGCACCGCTTCGTAATCGTGCCTTGTGCAAAAGCCTAGAGTCAAAGCCAGACGGAAGGCCATCACCATGCCGATGGCGACGGCCTCGCCGTGAATGAGTTTCGACCCGAACCCCGTCGCTGTTTCAAGCGCGTGGCCGAACGTGTGGCCAAGGTTAAGGAGCGCGCGTTTGCCCGTTTCAAGTTCGTCTTCGGCGACGATCTTGGCCTTTGCAGAGCAGGTATGGCCCACGGCGTGGATTTGGGCTTCGTGGTCTGCGTTAAGAAGCTGCCCGCCGTGCGTCGTGCACCAGGTGAAAAAATCGCGATCCGAAATAAGCCCGTATTTAACGACTTCGGCATAGCCCGCGCGCATTTCTCTTTCGGGAAGGGAATCCAAGAGCGTCACGTCGGCAAGAACCAGACGGGGTTGGTAGAAAGTGCCGATGGTGTTTTTGCCATAAGGCGTATCGATGCCCGTCTTTCCGCCGACCGAACTATCGACCTGTGCCAGAAGGGTGGTCGGAATCTGCACGAAATCGAGCCCGCGCATGGCCAGCGAGGCGGCAAGGCCCGTGACGTCGCCGACGACGCCCCCGCCGAGCGCGACGAGCATCGTCTTGCGGTCGATGCCGAGGCCGAGAAGGTCGATGAGGAGGGATTCAAGCTGGGAGAATACCTTGTGGCTTTCTCCGGCGGGCATGACGAGCGTCTTGATAACCGTATGGCCGCCCGCCGCGAGAACCGCCTCGATGCGTGCTTGATACAAAGGCGCGACGTTGGAATCCGTAACGATCACGCACCGCCGAGCCCCAAGGCGCAGGCGGATAAGCGTCGCCGCTTCCGTCAAAATATTCTGGCCGATGACGATGTCGTAGGCGGGCTTCGGCGCGGCTCCTGAGAAATCGACCGAAACGATCTTTCCCGATATGAAACGCGCTTGGTCTGCTGCGGCGATGGTCTGGGTCATCAAGCAATCATCTCCCTGGCTTTCGCGCGCGCGGCAGCGTCCGCGTCGCGCAAGACGTCCAAATCGGTCAGCGCCGCCGATGGCGCCCCCGAAAGGACGGTTCCGACGATGCGTTCAATATCAAGGAATCCAATGCGTTTGTCTAGATAAGCTTGCACGGCGATTTCATTGGCCGCGCTCATGACGGCTGGCGCGATGCCCCCCTTGATCATGGCTTCCTGCGCAAAACCGAGCGCGGGGAACTTTTTTGGGTCCGGATTTTCAAAGGTCAGCTGCGCGATTTTGGCCAAATCGAGCTTCGGAACCGGCGTTTCCATGCGTTCGGGCCACGCAAGGCAGAATCCGATGGGCGTCCGCATATCGGGCGAACCCAATTGCGCAAGGATGGATCCGTCGCGGTATTCGACCATGCTATGGACGACGGACTGGGGATGAATCAGAACATCGATCTGCTCGCGCGGCATCCGGAAAAGGAAATGCGCTTCTATGACTTCTAGCGCCTTGTTCATCAAGGTCGCGCTGTCGACGGAAATTTTCGCGCCCATGCTCCAGACGGGATGGTTGACGGCCTGCGCGGGCGTCATCTTGGCCATTTCCTCGCGCGAAAGCTTGCGGAACGGTCCGCCTGAGCAAGTCAAAATCAGACGCGCGATGCCGTCCTTATGGTCGAAATCGAAAACCTGAAAAATCGCATTGTGTTCGCTGTCCACGGGAAGCAAAGTCGCCCCCGCTTTCGCGACAAGTTCCATCATCAACGGTCCCGCGCACACAAGCGTTTCCTTGTTGGCGAAGGCGATAGTGCCGCCGCGCTTTGCCGCCGCCAGCGTTCCCGGCAATCCGGCCGCGCCGACGATAGCCGACATCAGCCAATCGCTTTCCATGGCTGCGGCGTCCTCGACGGCTTTGGCTCCGGCGGCGACTTTTGTTTTTGTTCCGGCCAGCGCATCTTTCAGCGCTGCGTATTGGCTTTCGTCCGCCACGACGGCTAGTTTGGCGTTAAGCAGGCGGGATTGCTCGGCCAGCGTCTTGACGTTCTTGTTGGCGGTCAGGGCCAAGACTTCGTAAGCGTCCGCGTTACGCGAGATCAAGTCGATGGTTTGCTGCCCAACCGATCCCGTGGAGCCTAAAATGGCGATGGTGCGGCGTTTGTGAGGAGCTTTTTTAGAAGAAAACATTCGAGTCAATTTTCCTACCACCAATTCAACGATACGCCGACTGTCGCCTGAAACAAAAAGGCGAAAATGCCCGCGAAAACGAGGCCGTCGATGCGGTCAAGAACGCCGCCGTGTCCGGGAATCAGATCGCCGCTTTCCTTTACGCCCGAACGCCGTTTGAAATAGGATTCGAACAAATCGCCGGCTTGCGAAACGCCCGACAAAACGGGGGACAAGAGGATGGTCACGCTTGAACTTCTGGCGCCAAACATCAGGGCAACGATGTATCCGATAATTGTCGCCAGAATAAGGCCGCCAAAAAATCCCGCCCATGTCTTTTTGGGGCTTATGGAAGGAGCGAGCTTGGGGCCGCGGATGGCGCATCCGAAAAGATAGGCGCCTATGTCTGTGCTCCAGACGACCGCGAGAAGATAAAAGACAAACGTAGCGCCATGCCCTGGCATAAAGCGCAATGCCATCAGGGCCAGCCCTGCTGCCCCCATGTAGGGAATGCCCATAGCGATCCATTTGGCGTTGTCGTCACGGTCGCGCAACGCAGAAATCAGATAAAGCGCGACCGTAAAAACGAAACCGAAAAAGGCGCTCCAAAAAGGAGGAAACAAAAATCCGACCGCCATAAGCGCGACCAGAAAAGCGCACGCGATGCCGACCGTCTGGGTTTTGGTGTCGGGAGCGACCATGCGCAGCCATTCGTAAAGGCCTATGGTCACGGCGCCTGTGATAACCGCCCCGTAAACGATGCCGCCAAGGTAAACGGCAAGCAAAGCGATAGGGGCCATAAATGCGGCGGATATGGCGCGCAAGCGCAGATTGGTCGAGTCAAAGCGTTGAAGGGCTTGGGAAAGGGGCATGGTCATTCATTCGCAAGGGGTGAAAGAGGCATACCCGCAAAGGTTTAGCACAAAGACGTGTCTCTATGTAACCCCCCTAAATGGCAAGAAAAAGAGCAAGTGCCGGTGGACAAGAAGGCCGTCCTTGGCTATCAAAGGGCATCATTTCAAATAAATTAAAGAGGAGGCAAAACCATGAAATTGTCCCGTCGCGTCCGCGAGATTCTGAGCTGGTACGAAGGCGAAACCCCCGGAACCAAAGCCAATCTTGCGCGTATTCTTATGGCAGGCCGTCTGGGCGGAACCGGACACATGGTCATTTTGCCCGTCGATCAGGGTTTCGAACACGGGCCCGCGCGCAGCTTCGCCGTGAATCCTCCCGCTTACGATCCTCATTACCATTATCAATTGGCGATTGACGCCGGATTGAACGCCTATGCCGCGCCGTTGGGCCCGCTGGCTGCTGGAGCCGATACTTTTGCGGGCGCCATCCCGACGATCTTGAAAGTGAACAGCGCCAACAGCCTTGCGCGCCAGAAAGAAAACGCCGATCAGGCCGTGACGGCAAGCGTCGATGACGCTTTGCGTCTGGGCTGCGCCGCCATCGGCTTCACGATGTACCCTGGGTCGGACGCCGTGTACGGCCAAATTGAAGAATTCCGCGAACTATCCGCTGAAGCGAAAGCCAAAGGCTTAGCGGTCGTTCTGTGGTCGTATGCGCGCGGCGGCAACGTGACGAAAGAAGGCGAAACCGCTTTGGACGTCATCGCCTACAGCGCGCACATGGCGGCTTTGCTGGGTGCCAACATCATCAAGGTGAAAATCCCGTCGGACTTCCTCGAACAGAAGGAAGCCCAGAAGGTTTATGAAGAAAAGAAGATTCCGCGCGCGACCGCGGCCGAACGCATCCGGCACGTCATGCAATGCTGCTTTGACGGCAAGCGCATCGTCGTGTTTTCGGGCGGCGCGGCGAAAGGCGCGGACAGCGTATTCGACGATGCGCGCGCGATTTATGCGGGCGGAGGCTTCGGCTCGATCATCGGGCGCAACAGCTTCCAGCGCCCGCGCGAAGAAGCGCTCAAGCTTCTCGATCAGATTATCGAGATTTATAAAGGGAAAGAGTAAGAAAACCCGATGTTCATCCAAACCGAAGAAACACCGAACCCCGCGACGATGAAGTTCCTTCCCGGACGCGAGGTTTTGGGGCAGGGGACGCTGGACATCGGCTCGATAAAAGACGCTGCGCAGTCTCCCCTCGCCGAAAGGCTTTTCGGCATCGACGGCGTACGCGGTGTTTTTCTGGGGAATGACTTTATTTCCGTCACGAAAGACGAAGCCAAGAACTGGCCTGCCCTTAAGCCC
>CAZQOE010000031.1:0-13090 GCA_964594935.1 uncultured Rhodospirillaceae bacterium
CTTGATGTCTCGGATCGACTTGACGCCGGTGTTTTCTTCGACATCGAACACCGTAAGGCGCAAAGTCACCTTCAACGGCGCGGCATAGGTCACGCCGCGTTGCTGGCATTCTTCGACGTCGTATTTGGGTTGTTCAAGTTCGTAGGATAGAAAGTCCAGAACGGCGCGGCCCGAAAAATCGGATATCGGGAAGGCCGACATCAAAACGTCCTGTAATCCCTTGCGTTCGCGCGAGGGGGCCGGAATGTGCATTTGCAGGAAATCGTCGTAGGACTTCCGTTGAACCTCGATCAGGTTCGGCATCTCGGCGATCTCGGCGATGCGTCCGAAACTTTTGCGGATTCTCTTGCGGCCTGTAAAACTTTTGCTCGGGTTGATGCTGATGCTTGCGCCGGTGGTCGCCATGCTTATACCCTCAAAGATACGCCCGTTTTACGGGCTTTCGTGAACCAAAAATAAAATAGAAAAGCAAACAAAACCGCACGACGAGACGGGCGATTCTCTCCGTTCGTTGAGCAGTTACCGAGCTTTCCTAGCAAATTGTCGCGGGAATATGACCAGAGGAATCAGGGAATGCAAGCGGAAAAATATTTTTATTTTCCAAGGCAGTAAATAAAAAATATTTTTTTGTGGCAGAAAATATCAAGAAAAATCAATGAAGAAAGCCTCACCGTTAAAATTTAGATCTTCTAGCCAATGCCTGGTATCTTGAATTTTTAAAAAAAGTACAAAAAACTAGATGAAAGGAGAGGATTATGCCACCAAACTTAGCAAGTTTCATTTCTGCCGCCGCCACGATTACCGGTGTAGCCGGAATCCTTGTGCTGGAAAGCCTTCTTGCAAGGGATATACTGCAGGCGCAGGGGTTTTTCCGTCCAAAGATTTGTCTCCATCATCCTGGCTATACTCCCAAAGCAGGGTGAACAGACTGAGCAATCATTGAATCTAAAAATTTGGCACTCGGGTTAACAGGTGCCTCACGAATTGACTTCGAGTTAGTTACGGCCTTCTTTACTAGGTGCGCGGTGCCACTTCTTAAAAAACAGGGGATATTTGCGCTTAACACAAAACAACCGTTTTTTATTAAAGAACAGTATATTAGCAAACATCTGCTCGGAAAATTACATTCGATAAAATTTAAGGCTAGCATCAAATAAGGCGTATTGTGCCCCTCACCCAGCCTGCCCCACAAATTTCTTTGTCAGAAGGCGCCGCGTCGGTTCCTCGACGAATTTCGCCAAAATAACGCACGCCCCGACGGTCAGGGCGATTGAAAGAACGACTAGGGCATCGAACGGGACGTTATGTTCTCTCCCGACAAAAAACACGGCCCTTTGAATCGGAAAATGAAGACAATAAAGCGGATACGAAAGCCAACCCAAAAATTTTGCGACTTTCGCTTCTGTGTCGTTACCGCATTGCAGTTTCGCCCAAAATAAACATCGGGTATGCCCCCTTGATGCTCTTGGGAAAAAAGAGGACGGCAATAAATATCAGATAAAGAACATACGAATTTTTAATGTATTTTTTGCCCCACTCGGTCAGACGCGGGCCAAACCCTTGATCCTGAACCAGCTGATAAACAAGCATCCCGAACGTAAACCCGAAAAAGACGCGCGGAAATCCGCCGAAAAAGTTTGAGGTCTTCCAGCCTTGCTCAACGCCTGAAGAAAAAATCCAGAAGCCGGAAATAAGCCCCAGAAAACCATTTAACGCCATAGCGATATAGCAAAAAACGATGATCTTGATGAGCGTGTTCCTTTTCGCTCTTACCAAAGAAACAAAGGCTATGCTGGCGACCATTTCAAAAAACAATGACCATCCGGACGGATTCGACGGAAATATTTGTCCGTCGGTATGTTTCGAAAAAACGTTTGCCCCGATATCCTGAGCTTCCCCGTAGTTAAAAAACGGAAGAAAACCGGCGTTATAAATAAAGCTCCGCCAAGCTTCCTCTATGGAAAGACTCGAATACCCTGCCACAACCATCCAAAGCAAAACGGGAATCCCGATCAAAAGTCCCAAAAGAAACATGGGATACAGGCGGATAAACCTTCTTGCCAGATAGTCGCGAGCGGACATCGCCTGACTTAAAAGGCGCTTGCCATACGAATGCGCAAGAACAAAGCCGCTGAGGACAAAGAAAAAATCCACGGCGAGCCACGTCGAGTTATTGGTCGGAAAAGACAAATGAGCGGGAAACGCGCCTTGCTGGGTAAAACGGCTCAGCATCACCATAATGGCGGCGATACCCCTCATCCCGTCGAGAACATCGTATCGGCTGTGTTTGCCTACTAGTGAAATATCGGACATTTATGCCCTTAACTTAAATAGTGTGCTGATCAAAACGAAGCAACCCAAGGTGTGTTAATCAGGAGGACACCGGCTTCACAAACCTTGCCATGACCTTTAGCACGCCTTTTTTTTCGAATGCAACCTCCAGTTTATCATGATCGACGCGGCGGATGACGCCAGTGCCGAATTTTTCATGAACGACGCGGTCGCCGACGTTAAATCCTTCTGGATTCCGGGGCATTTGAATGACGGTGGCGCGGCCTTCGATTTGCTTAACGCGGGAAGAATTTCCGGAAAGACGCCGCCCCTGCCCTGCTTGTATTTGTTGCCACAAGGAAGGGCCGCCGCGCGTTCTGTGCCCCCACTCGTCACCGTGCGACTGGGCGGCGCGCATGCCGGACGTCGCGCCGTTTCCGATGGTCGAATTACGTAGAATGTGGGGATCGGGAAGCTCGTCAAGAAACCTCGACGGCAATGGATTGACCCAACTGCCGTAAAGCATGCGATTGGCGACGTGCGAAATCGCGGCGCGCTTTTTTGCACGCGTAATGCCGACGTAGGCCAAACGACGCTCTTCCTCAAGCCCCGTCATGCCGTTCTCGTCGATCGAGCGGCGGGAAGGAAAAATCTCCTCCTCCCATCCCGGCAGAAACACGATGTCGAATTCAAGCCCTTTGGCGCCATGCAGAGTCATAAGGCTGACTTGATCGCCTTGGGCGTTTTCAGTCGCTTCCATCACAAGGCTAACGTGCTCGAGAAACGCGGGAAGCGTGTCGAATTCGGCTAAGGCGCTCACGAATTCCTTGAGGTTGTCGAGTTTCCCAGGTGCTTCGGGCGATTTATCCGCTTGCCACATGCCTGTATAGCCGGAGTCGTCGAGGACGACTTGCGCGACTTCGGGATGCGGCAGGTTTTGCAAAAGCCCGCGCCATGACGCGAAATTTTCGACGAATGCGCGCATCGTCTGTTTGAGTTTCGGCTTAAGCTCATCCGTTTCGACAAGCCGTGTTGTCGCTTCCATCAACGAGATGCGTTCGGATCGCGCATAGCCGTGAATTTGTTGGAGCGCCGCAGGCCCGACGCCGCGGCGAGGCACGTTGATAATGCGTTCGAACGCCAGATCGTCTTGGGGCGTCACCAGAAGCCGCATATACGCCATGGCGTCGCGGATTTCGGCGCGTTCATAGAACCGCGCGCCTATCAGTACGCGATACGGGATGCCAAGCTGGATAAAGCGCTCTTCAAACGCGCGTGTTTGAAATCCGGCCCGAACCATGACTGCCATTTGATTAAGCAAACCGCCCTTGCGTTGAAAATCTTCAATTTCATCCGCGACCCATCTCGCTTCCTCTTCGCCGTCCCACAGGCTTTGCACGCGCACAGGCTCGCCCATATCCGACGAGGTCCACAACGTCTTGCCAAGGCGCATGCGGTTGTTGGTGATAAGATGCGACGCAGCGGCAAGGATATGCCCCGTCGAGCGATAATTCTGCTCGAGGCGGATGACGACCGCGCCCGGAAAGTCTTCCTCGAAGCGCAGAATGTTGCCGACTTCCGCGCCCCGCCAGCCGTAGATGGATTGGTCTTCGTCGCCCACGCAGCAGATGTTTTTATGACCCTGCGCAAGAAGCCGAAGCCACAAATATTGCGCCGTGTTGGTGTCTTGGTATTCGTCCACAAGGATATAACGAAAGCGATTGTGCGCC
The DNA here is from genome assembly GCA_964594935.1 of uncultured Rhodospirillaceae bacterium. Classification (GTDB taxonomy): domain Bacteria; phylum Pseudomonadota; class Alphaproteobacteria; order UBA9219; family UBA9219; genus CAIXLI01. Next base: position 4,002 of record CAZQOE010000031.1, read on the forward strand.
TCGCCCAGAATATCGGGATGCGTCTTTAAAACCGTCAGATGATGCAAAAGCAGATCGCCGAAGTCGCAGGCGTTCAAGTCCCGAAGTCTTTGCTGGTACAGCGCATAGATTTTGGGAACTTTGCCTTCCGCCAAAGCGCTGTATCTTTTCTCTCCGTGCGCGACGTCTTGCGGCAACAACCCGCGGTCTTTCCATAAGTTGATGACCGCGAGCACGGCGCGGGGTGGCGATTTTTTGTCGTCGATGTTTTCGGCTTGCAGCAATTGCTTGATAAGGCGCGTCTGGTCGTCTTCGTCCAAAATCGTGAAATTGGGCTTAAGCCCGACGAGTTCGGCATGGGGCCGGAGCAGCCGCGCCGCAAGCGCATGAAATGTTCCGAGATACCAGCCCTCGACCGAGCGCCCCAGCATTTCCGAAACACGGTTGCGGACTTCTCCCGCTGCTTTGTTGGTGAACGTCACGGCCAGAATTTGCGCGGGCAACGCCTTGCCCGTCGCGAGCAAATGAACGAGCCGCGTCGTCAGAACGCGCGTCTTTCCCGTCCCTGCCCCCGCAAGCACAAGAACAGGGCCGTCCAAAGCCTCCACCGCCATGCGCTGCGCAGGATTAAGCCCCCGCATGTAGGCAGGTTCGGGATTATTCTGAGGCAGGACGGCAGTAGGCATAAGCGGGTTCCAGATGAAAAATTACGGTCATTATGACAGAAAATTCAACGATCAACTAACAATCGGCATCGATTTTACAGATTAGTAAGCCTGTTTCAGTATAATAAAGAGAACATTATGGCTAATATTTTTTAACCAATTTAGATTTTTTATGGCGATAAACCAGCACTTCCAAGATGAACTCGGCACAAGCAAGAAAGAGGCGATTGCCCGGTTTCTTGAGAAAGAGATGTTACTTGCTGAAAAAATTGCTGGTTCTCTGGCAGCTGATCCTTATGTATTAGCCGCACATAAAAACTGGGAAAATCTCGATACCCGTGATCGAGCCGAATATATCGGCTACTTAACAAGCCGCGTTGCCCACGGGTTGGGCCTACCCACCCCCTCGGTTCAAACGCAAAACGAGTTGTTTGTTTCAAAATCCGGCCATACCTTCGGCGGTTGTTTTCAAGAACACGGAGAGAATGGCCCAACACTATATATAAGCACAAAAAGGTTTTCCTCCTCAGACCGCATTTGCTTAGCAATTACACACGAACTAACGCATTATCGACAAACTTCCATCATCAATGGTTCAATAAAAAATGTGGACCCTTTTATTGCCGAAAAATTAAATTGGGAGTTTCAAAATTACATACCGATGGAACCGAATATTCAAAAACATTTTGATCAATTGGTTGAAAGACATGCTTATGACTTTGCACAACGCTTAAACAAGAAACTTTTCAGTGTTCTCGAAAAAAAAGAAGTCTGCCTACTCGACAGATTTGAGGAAAATAAAAGTCAACAGGAATATGAATCTGGAAATGCCTCCACAGACAAATTCAATGCCGTTCAAACGGTCGATCCTCGCCACTATTTCAAAATAGCAGACCGTATCGAAGATAATCTTGGATCAAACCAAGACAAGGATGTCTGTTCAGAAATGATCGCAAACTATGAACTTGCGATGCGCTACGGCGAATATGCATACGGATTTAACCCGGCCAACGCTGCAAGATCTCTTTTTATGTTAGCCTCCAATAACGATGTTCCTGAAATCTATCAAAAAAAGGCGCGAACGGCTTTGAATAAATACAAAAGCCATCAATCAACGCTTGGCTCTGCCGCAAGAATGTATAGCAAAAGACTGGATGCCATTACTGCTGCCCGGCCAATAAATGCCGTAGTAACAGTCGATGGACGCAGAACAACTGCAGTACTTACCCCAGGATAAATCTTGTCTCAATACTTTTACGCTGATTTATTTCAAGAAGCCGGCTTCAAATTCTGAGACCATTCGGGAATATTAGTCCACATGAAGTGAAAAACATTGCTCGCGTTTGCATAGTTAAGCTCGTGCTTTTTGGCAAGCAACGAAAGGCTTTCCTTAGAAAACAGGCTGATGTGCCCGTTACGGGGACTTGCGTACCACCACGTCAACCGCTGGTTTATACGGATGTTTCCGTTGGAAAGAAGGGTTGAGAAAAAAACGACTCCGTTGGGCGCAAGAAGTTGGCGTATGTCGGCCATCAGGGCGTTCGGATCGGGCACATGCTCGAACACTTCGAAAGCGGTGATGAGATCAAATTTTCCGAGTTCCGATGTCTTGACGTCCTTGTTGACGAAGGGATCGTAGGAGGTCGAGTTCCATCCAGCATCGCGGAGCAACTTGACCAGATAGCCTTCGCCGCCGCCGTAATCCAGATGCCTGATTTTTCCCGAAACCTTCCCGTACATTGACATTAGGTTGTCGTAGTTATTATGCGGCCTTTTCAATACATAATCCGGATCGACTTCGATGTACCCGTCGTTATAGATTTTCTTTTCGAATTCCTCGAGCTTCCACTCGGCAATTTCGGGCGCGAAGCAAAAACCGCAACTTTCGCAGAAGAAATAATAAACGGGCTCGCCCGAAAGCTTGAGCATAACGCCCCTTGCTTCGGCGCATGATTTGTTGAAGTCCACGACATCAAAAGGGTGGCAGACGCGTTGGCATATAGGGCACGCGCATCCCGTCTTTTTCAGCATTTTTCCCCTTTTCAAAGCGGAGATAACCGCTCTTTAGGTCGTCGCTACGCAGACCCTGTTGCGCCCAGTTTGTTTGGCTTCGTAGAGCGCCTTATCGGCGCGGGCAATAAGCGCTTCGCCGTCGTCGCCGGCGATATATTCGGTAGCGCCGATAGAGATGGTGACTGCGCCGACGACTTCGTTCGTCCCGCGCCGCGTGATTTGTTTGGTGGCTAAACTCGAGCGCAAAATGTCCGCGACCCTCGCCGCATCCTGAAGCCGCGTGTCGGGCAACACGATGACGAATTCTTCGCCGCCGTAACGCGCGATAACGTCGCGGCCTTTCAGGTTTTCAACAAGTGTGCGGGCCACAAGCCTTAATACCTGATCGCCGACCAGATGCCCGTGCGTATCGTTAAATCTCTTGAAGTGATCGATGTCGATCATAAGCAACGATACGGTCGAGCTTTTTTCCCTAGCTTCGGTGAGCGTACGGATGACTTCCTGATCGAAAAACTTCCTGTTGCCGACCAACGTCAAGGGGTCAATTTGGGCTTCGCGGTGAACGCGGTCGAAATCGTCGCGCACCGAGCTAAGCTCGGCGGACGTTTCAGCCAGCTCTTCCTGAAGCTTTTCGTTCTGTTCAGTGACAAGTTGCGTTTCTTCTGTGATTTTTTTCACGGCTTCGCGAAGAATTTCGACGGAGTCGGCGTTTTGCAATTTTCCGGAAAAAATATCGAGGTTTTCTTCGAACCTGTCCGTTCCCTGGGCCGACGCATTGAGAAGAGAAAGAACTTTCGCAAGTTCTTCGTTAAGAACTTTGTTGGCGCCCTCGAGAAAATTTTTCTCAGTATCGGACACGACGTATTTATAGAAAAACTCGTCGCAAAGCTGCTGCGTAATTTTGCCGCGCGCGGCGGCTTTGTCGTAAGCGTCGTTAAGATCGAAATTCCTGCCCGACGCGTATTCGTAATAAACGGAATAATTGCGCGGCGTCGGAGGTACGCCGTCGACAAGCATGCGCTCAAGCGCCTGCTTCGACCATTGGCCTGCCTGAAAATAATCGCCGCCGACTGCCAAACCGTTCTCCTTTTTCCCGCGCGCTTTACAACGCTTTCCACGCCTCTTCGTCCATCACCGCAATGCCCAACTCGCGGGCCTTGTCGGCTTTACTGCCGGCATCCGCGCCGACAATGACGTAATCCGTTTTTGAAGAAACCGACCCCGCCACCTTTGCGCCGAGACTTTCGGCTTTCGCCTTGGCTTCGGCACGGCTCATGGTAGCCAAAGTTCCCGTAAACACAACTGTTTTCCCCTCCAGAACAGAGGACGAAGCGCCGGATGGTTTTTCGTAAGGCTCGACCGTTAAAGCCGAAGATAAAGCGTCGATTACTTCGAGATTATGGGGTTCCTCAAAAAATCCGACGATGTCCTGCGCAATGAGAGGCCCGATTTGGTCGATGGACCCCAAATCCTGGGCCGCGGCGGATTCCGAATCATGCGCGGCGATCATCGCCTTGCGCCACGCGGAAAGAGTCAGATAATGCTTTGCCAGAAGTTTGGCCGTCGCTTCGCCAACCTGCCGTATGCCCAGCGCATAGATAAAGCGGTCGAGCGGAATTTTGCGGCGCGCTTCGATGGCCGCCAAAAGTTTTTCGACCGATTTTTCGCCCCAGCCTTCGCGTTTTTCCAATTCCGCGCGATGCTCCTTAAGGCGGAAAATATCTGCGGGAGACCGGATAAGTTTGTCCTCCCACAATTCGCGCACGCGCTGGTCGCCAAGCCCTTCGATGTTAAACGCGGTGCGGCTTGTAAAATGGCGGAGGCGCTCGACCGCTTGCGCGGGGCATATCAGGCCGCCCTCGCACCGGCGCACGGCCATTCCCTCTTCGCGCACGGCCAAAGAACCGCACGCGGGGCAATCGGTCGGAAAAACGAAGGGCTTGGCGTTTTTCGCACGTTGTTTCAGATCGACTTCGACGACTTGCGGGATAACGTCGCCCGCGCGCTGAATCCGGACGACATCGCCGACGCGGATATCCTTGCGCTGAATTTCGTCCTCGTTGTGCAGCGTCGCATGGCTTACGACGACCCCGCCGACCGTAACAGGTTCAAGCAAGGCCACCGGCGTCAACGCCCCCGTTCGCCCGACCTGAATGACAATGTTGTTAAGCCGCGTTTCGGCTTGTTCAGCCGCGAATTTGTGCGCAATCGCCCAACGGGGGGAACGGCTGACGAAACCGAGGCGCTTCTGCCAATCCATGCGGTTAAGCTTGTAAACGACGCCGTCGATATCGAAAGGCAATGCGTAACGCTTGGCCTCGATGGACTTGTAATACTTAAGCAACGCCGCGCCGCCTTTGCACGCCTCTGAAGGCTCGTTGAGCTTAAACCCCCAACGCGCCAAAGCATTGCGCACTTCCGATTGCATCGTGAAATCCGACGAGCCTTCGCTTTCGGCGATTGCGTAGGCAAAAAAGCGCAAAGGCCGCGTTGCCGAAACGGACGAATCCAATTGTCTTACGCTACCCGCCGCCGCATTACGCGGGTTAGCAAAAACGTCTTCCCCGTCTTTCTCGCGTTGCTCGTTAAGAGAAATAAAATCGTCGCGGTTCATGTAAATTTCGCCGCGAATCTCCACGTCGTCCGGAAACGGCGCTTTCAAATGCTTTGGCAGGTCTTTGATGGTCAGGGCATTTGCCGTGATGTTTTCGCCCACGGTGCCGTCTCCCCGCGTCGCCGCAATCTTGAGCGCGCCTTTCTCATAACGCAGGGAACACGACAAGCCGTCGATTTTCGGCTCGGCGATGAATTCAGGATCGGCGTCTTCGGGAAGTTGCAGGAATTTTTTGATGCGATCGACGAAATCGGAAACGTCTTCGTCCGAAAAAGCGTTCGAAAGCGACAGCATCGGAATGGCGTGCGTGACCTTGCTGAATCCGGCCGCAGGCGCGGCGCCGACGCGCGATTCAGGATCGTCCTTGGGCCTAAGGTGCGGAAATTCCGCAAGCAGTTTTTTGTAGCGCGCGCGCAAGGCGTCGTAATCGGCGTCCGAAATGACGGGCGCGTCTTTTTGGTGATAAGCCACGTCGTGACGCGCGATCTGGCGCGCCAGATCGGCCAATTCTGCCGCGGCTTCGATGTCGGTGAGTTTGTTCATTTCCCTGTAGTCGTCCGCCCTGCCCTCGTGAATCTCGCGATTTTGCACTATCTGAACGACAAGTTGAAGCCCTTTGCAGCTTGACTGCCAAGACATGAGTAAATATCATAAATCGCCATGAAAACCGTATTTCTCTGTTGTTGATTATTCATCGCCCCTGCCCCTATGGCGGGTTTGTTGGATTTGCCCGAACATTTTTTAGACAACAATTTATCGTTTCAGCGCCGGAAAATAGGGAGAGATACAGATGGATAAAGCCTTGAAGATTCCCGAACTCTCGAATTCAGAGTCCCGCCTCGTCAAAAAGGCTTGGGAGGATTTGCGCGCCTCCGCCAAGCGCATGGTCGGGAAAAGCCCTTTCCTTAAAAAACTCGGAAATAAAATCGTCCTCGGCAGCCCCGAAATGGCCATGGCGCTAAGCCGTCTTCTTTCCCGCCAGCAGATCGACGCCTATGTTTCGAGAAAAGACCTCGCGAAGCTTTTTTCGGAGATATACGCAAAGACTCCGCAGCTTGTTGCTTCTGCCGCCGCAGATTTGAACGCCGTGACAGAACGCGATCCTGCGGCCACGGATATTCTGTATCCGTTTTTGCATTATAAGGGTTTTCATGCGCTTCAAACCCACCGCCTCGCGCATTGGCTGTGGGAAAACGGGCAGAAAGACACGGCCGTTTATCTCCAAAATCTCGGCAGCGTTCTTTACAGCGTCGACATTCATCCTGCGGCCAAAGTCGGCAAAGGCATCATGCTGGATCACGCGCATAACATCGTCATCGGCGAAACCGCCGTTGTCGAGGACAACGTGTCGATGCTTCACGGCACGACGCTGGGCGGCACCGGCAAAGAACGGGGCGACCGCCACCCCAAAATCCGCGAAGGCGTGATGATCGGCGCGGGCGCGAAAATTCTCGGGAATATCGAAGTCGGCAAAGGCGCCAGCGTCGCCGCCGGAAGCGTCGTTCTGGAAAGCGTACCGGCGCATACGACCGTTGCAGGCGTTCCCGCCAAAGTCGTCGGAAAACCGAAAAGTAAGGTTCCCGCCGCCGAAATGGATCAGACTCTTCCCGCTTATGATGTCGAGGCCTTTTTGGGAAAATGAGTTAGGAAAACGCCATGATCTCTCACGCCCAGCTTCGCAATAAAGTCTATGCCGACATAACCGAAGTTATCGGCGGAACGCCGCTTGTGCGCCTTAATAAGCTGGCGCGGCAGGAAGGCTGTCTTGCGACGGTTCTTGCGAAGCTCGAGTTTTTCAACCCTCTTTCATCCGTCAAGGACCGCCCTGCCCTTGGCATGATCGAAGCAGCGGAAAAAGAAGGCAAGTTGAAGCCAGGCGGCACTCTGGTCGAGGCAACTTCCGGCAATACGGGCATCGGGTTGGCGTTCATTTGCGCGGTGCGCGGCTATAATCTCGTTCTGACTATGCCGGAAAGCATGTCCGTCGAACGGCGAAAATTGCTGGCGTTTCTAGGAGCGAAAATCGTCCTTACCCCCGCTTCCGAAGGCATGGCGGGCTCCATCAAAAAGGCCGAGGAAATCGCAAAAAATACAGCAGGCGCGATGCTACCCAAGCAATTCGAAAATCCCGCCAACCCCATAAGCCACGTTATATCGACGGCGGAAGAAATCTGGAACGACACCAAAGGTTCCGTCGATGTTTTTGTGGCGGGCGTAGGAACGGGCGGAACGCTTCAGGGCGTCGCAACGGGCCTCAAAAAGCACAAAAAGGATATCCAGATTATCGCGGCCCAACCGGCCAGCAGCCCCGTCCTTACGGGCGGCAAGGCCGGCGGTCATAAAATTCAGGGCATCGGAGCGAATTTTGTGCCCCCGCTTCTTGATTTGAAGCTCGTTAATGAAATCGTGGATGTGGGCGACGACGAAGCCATGGCCTTCGCGCGCAGGTTGGCAAAACAGGAAGGCATTCTGGCGGGCATATCGTCGGGCGCTGCCGTGGCTGCGGCCACAAAAATCGCCAAACGCCCCGCCATGAATGGCAAGACAATCGTGGTTCTCCTGCCCGATACAGCCGAGCGTTACCTATCCTCGGAATTATTCGCCGAAGCGCAATAACAAGTGTTACTGCGTTTTCTTCCCCTCATTAACCATAAAATCGCGGCCGATATCTCCGTTCGGTTAACGGCGAAACTAATATTGACGATAGATTTTAATTAAAAAATATTTTAGTCGTTATGAGGTCTCCCCTATTGGGGAGATCGTTTTTATCGATATTCAGCACAGACGTTTTTGCGTAAGTCTTCCTTATTTCAACGAACTTATGGTGTTCATATGGATAACAAGGTCCTGATTCCCGAATCCTTCGCGAGAAACGCGCACATCAACGACGAAATTTATCCCCTTCTCTATAAAGACTCGATTGAAAATCCCGATCACTTCTGGGGCAATATGGGCCGTTCGATTGATTGGATTGAACCGTACACCAAAGTCCGGGACGGCGATTTCACCGGAAACGTAAACATTCGGTGGTTCATCGATGGAAAGTTAAACGTAAGCGCAAACTGCCTTGACCGCCATTTGGAAGATAACGGCGACAAAGTCGCCCTTATCTGGGAACCGGATGATCCCAACGACGAACCCCGGAAATTCACCTATAAAGAACTTCACGAAAAGGTCAGCACGTTTGCCAACATGCTTAAGCATCATGGCATCGAAAAAGGCGACCGCGTCTTTATTTACCTTCCGATGATACCTGAAGCCGCTATCGCCATGCTGGCCTGCACACGCATAGGCGCCGTTCACTCGGTCGCTGTAACCAGTACGGGCGCGGCCCCGCTCCGCGACCGCATCCAGGATTCCGGCGCAAAACTTGTTATTACGGCAAACGAAGGCATGCGGCGCGGAAAAGAAATTGCGCTCAAATCGATCGTGGACGAAGCTTTATCGGATGTATGCAAAGACGTCGAAAAAGTTATTGTCGTTAAGCACACGAAAAATGAACATGTGTCTTGGAAGGAAGGCCGCGATCTGTGGCTCCACGAAGAATTAATCGGCATTTCGAATAAATGCGATCCCGTGCCGATGGATTCCGAAGATCCCCTTTTTATCCTCTATACATCGGGCTCCACCGGAAAACCCAAGGGCGTCCTTCACACAACGGGCGGATATCTTGTTTATGCATCTCTGACCCATCGCTGGTCCTTCGACATAAAAGACAACGACATATATTGGTGCACGGCGGATATCGGCTGGGTTACGGGGCACAGTTTCCTTGTCTATGGGCCTCTGGCAAACGGCTCAACGACGCTGATGCATAA
>CAZQOE010000032.1:0-12719 GCA_964594935.1 uncultured Rhodospirillaceae bacterium
AAAGGTGAATATCAAGTGGTTTGAAGATGGCACGCTGAACGTCTCGGCGAACTGCATCGACCGCCATCTTCCGGCGCGCGCCAATCAAGTCGCGATCATTTTCGAACCCGACGATCCAAACGATCCGGCCATCAAGATAACCTACAAAGAACTGCACAAGAAAGTCTGCACGTTCGCGAATATGTTAAAACGCCTTGGCGTAGCCAAGGGCGATCGCGTCGTCATCTATTTGCCGATGATTCCCGAAGCCGCCGGCGCCATGCTGGCCTGCGCGCGCATCGGCGCTGTTCATTCTATTGTGTTCGCGGGTTTTTCACCGCACAGCTTGCGCGACCGCATTCAGGACTCCGGCGCGAGAGTCGTCATCACGGCGGATGAAGCCGTTCGCGCGGGCCGCACGGTTCCGCTCAAATCGAACATGGACGAAGCTTTGGCTTCCTGCCCCGACGTTGAAAGAGTCGTGGTCGTCAAACACACCGGAAACGATGTGGCGTGGCAAAAAGGCCGCGACCTTTGGCTTCACGAAGAAATCAAGGGCGTCTCGGCGCAATGCAAGCCCGAAGAAATGAACGCCGAAGACCCCCTGTTCATCCTCTATACGTCAGGATCGACGGGCAAGCCCAAAGGCGTCGTTCATACGACTGGCGGCTATCTGCTTTATGCCGCGCTCACGCATAAGTGGGTGCTCGATTATCATGACGGTGATGTTTACTGGTGCACGGCAGATATCGGCTGGGTCACGGGGCATTCCTATGTCGTCTATGGCCCGTTGTGCAACGGCGCAACGACGTTGATGTTCGAAGGCGTCCCGCATTACCCCGACGCTTCGCGCATGTGGCAAATTGTCGATAAGCATGGCGTAAACATTTTCTACACGGCGCCCACCGCTATCCGCGCGTTGATGCGCGAAGGTGACGACTGGGTCAAGCAAACGGATCGCAGTTCCCTGCGCCTGCTGGCCTCGGTCGGCGAGCCGATCAATCCCCAAGCCTGGCTCTGGTACTACCATGCAGTTGGCGAAGGGCGTTGCCCCGTCGTGGATACGTGGTGGCAGACGGAAACGGGCGGACACATGATTGCGCCTCTCGTTGGCGCTACTCCCCTCAAGCCGGGTTCGGCCACACGGCCCTTCTTCGGCGTGAAGCCGATCATCGTCGACACGAACGGCCAAGTCCAAGAAGGCGCGTGCGAAGGCAATCTCTGTATCGACGGAAGCTGGCCTGGCATAATGCGTACGCTGTGGGGCGACCACGACCGCTTTATCAAGACCTACTTCAGCGTTTACAAAGGCCTTTACTTTACGGGCGACGGATGCCGCCGCGACGCCGACGGTTATTACTGGATTTCAGGCCGCGTCGACGACGTCATTAACGTCGCCGGACATCGCCTGAGCACCGAAGAAATCGAAAGCGCCTGTGTCTCGCATCATGCGGTAGCGGAGGCGGCCGTCGTCGGATGCCCCTGCGATATCAAGGGACAGGCGATTTACGTTTTCGTGACGCTTAAGCACGGCTTCACAGGCAACGACGATCTGCATAACGCACTTCGGGCACACATCCGCAAGGAAATCAGCCCGATCTGCACGCCGGACTTCATCCAATGGACTCCGGCGCTGCCAAAGACGCGGTCGGGCAAAATCATGCGCCGCGTCTTGCGCAAGATCGTCGCGGGCGAAGCCGATCAGCTGGGCGACACGTCGACCCTTGCCGATCCCAAGGTCGTCGAAGCGCTGATCCGCGACAGAGTCAACTAGTCCGCAGTCGTTCGGAAAATTCCGTTGATTCAAGCACATCTAGAGGATGGCATACCTGTTTGTCTGCGCGCTTTCCCCTTTTCATAAATCAGGTTTTCCTATAAATTAGGCTTAGTTAGCCCTCCCTGCGCTGTCCGCACAAAACCCTCCCGCTTCAGAGACTATTAACGAATATGTGATAGCAAGGCCGTTCCTTCCTTATTCATCACAAGAGATCAAATCATGACCGAGAACACCCCCGCCTTCCCAACGAACGAACCCCCTGAAATTCAGGTTCGCACCCACGACCGCTATCACGGGGTTATGAAGGCCTGTGCCGCATTGCCGCCCGTCAGAACGGCCGTCGTGCATCCGGTTGACGCGATGGCTATGAAAGCCGCTCAAAATGCCGCTGAAGAAAATCTGATTTTCCCGGTTCTCGTAGGCCCTAAGCAGCGCATTATTGATGTCGCCGCCGAAAACAAAATCGACATCTCCAAGTGGGAGCTCGTCGACGCAAAATATAGCCATCAATCCGCCGACAAGTCGGCCGAACTCGCATCGATGGGCGAAGTCGAAGCGATCATGAAAGGCTCGCTTCACACCGACGAACTTCTTTTTCCGATCGTCTCGCCCAATTCCGGCCTGCGCACAGGCCGCCGCCTGTCGCATTCCTATGTCATGGACACAGCGGGCTATCATAAATGGCTAATCATCACCGACGCCGTTGTGAACATTGCGCCCGATTTGGGAACAAAGGCCGACATCTGCCGCAACGCCGCCAATGCTTGGCGTGCACTGGTCAAAGAAGATCGCCTACCAAAAATCGCCGTGCTGGCTGCCGTCGAAGTCATCAACGCGAAAATGCAGGCGACGCTTGACGCGGCGGCCCTGTGCAAAATGGCCGAACGCAAGCAAATCGCAAATTGCATCATCGATGGCCCCTTGGCCTTCGATAATGCCATCAGCAAAGAAGCGGCGGAAGAAAAAGGCATTACCTCATCCGTCGCTGGCGACCCCGACATTCTGCTCACGCCGGACATTGAAGCTGGTAACATCCTTGCCAAGCAGCTTACTTTTATCAATAAGGCTGACGCAGCGGGCATTGTGATGGGCGCCCGAGTGCCGGTAATTCTAACAAGCCGGGCCGACAATCTGCGTACGCGCTTATTGTCCTGTGCTCTGGCAGTCCTCGTAGCTCAAGCCATGCGGGAAGGTCGCATAAAATAATGACAGATGTAATTCTCGTTCTTAATGCGGGCTCGTCGAGCGTCAAGTTTCAGATCTTCGGGCACACACCCGAACTTCCGCGCCTTGCGACAGGCAGCGTCACAGGGATCGGCACCGCGCCAGTCCTCAAAGCAACGCAGGACGAAACAGGCAAGAGTATAAAAATTGATCTTCCCGTCACGGAAACGCAGAAACAGGCTGTCCGGCATATTAATGAATGGGTCGATGGCCTGAAAACCGGATGGAAAGTCTACTGCGTCGCGCACCGCTTCGTGCACGGCGGCGACGAATTCTATGAACCGATGTTCATCACATCGAAAGTCTTTCATAAACTCAAGAAGCTCATCCCCTTGGCGCTTTTGCACCAGCCGCATCATCTTTCGGCCGTTGGCGTCGTTACGCAGGCTTTGCCTTTCGTGCCGCAAATCGCGTGCTTCGATACCGCTTTCCACGCCGGACAGGAAGAAAGGCTCAGAAGCTTCGCTCTTCCGCGAAAATACTACGAGCAAGGCGTCCACCGCTATGGTTTCCACGGCCTATCCTATGCCTGGGCGGCGCAAGTCATGAAGAAAGAGTATCCCGATCTGGCCGCAGGACGCGTGGTTGTCGCGCATCTTGGCAATGGATCGAGCCTTTGTGCCATCAAGAACGGCAAAAGCGTCGACACCACCATGGGCATGTCGGTTATCGACGGCCTGCCGATGGGCACACGGGTCGGCGCCATCGACCCTGGCGTCACGTTCTATCTCATGCGCGAATACAAGATGAGCATGGAGGCAGTCGAAAACCTGTATTATAAAGACTCCGGCCTCAAGGGCCTTTCCGGCTTCAGTAACGACGTCAAAACGCTTCTTGAAAGCAACGATCCCCGCGCCAAATTCGCAATCGATTACTTTGCGACATGGATTGGCAAGTACGTTGCGGCGTTGGCGGTTTCGATGGGCGGTATCGACGGACTTGTGTTTACCGGAGGCATTGGCGAAAATGCTGGTCCCGTGCGCGATGCAATTTTGAACTACCTTGCGTTTCTCAAGATTCCAAAGGTCGTGATTATTCCCGCCAATGAAGAGCGTTATATCGCCGAGCAAGCGGTCGTCTGCATGGCCAATCGCGCGAAATTGTTGAAAAACGCCTAGGTTTTTCCTTACCCAAAAACGGAGTTAATACGCTAGACCTTTTGGATTAGGCGTTATTGTTCTTCGCAAACTGGGGCCTAAATCCAAGAAAATGCCGGATTGGATGTTCGTTTTTAAATCTTTCGTATTCGCGCAGTATTTCCGTGTTGGCCTCTTCAAATTCTTTAATAGCCGTCCGGCAAAGCAGGCTGTCGGCGCGCGGACTAATGCTTCTTAGGGAACCCATGGGCGGAAGCCCTTCAACAGCCTCTTTAAACAAAGAACGCCGCTTCATCAAAGGCAGCTTTTTCGCTTTCTGGACAAACTCGTCTACAGTCGGCTTCTCCTTGGGATGGCCAGGAGGCATTTCTGCAAAAGCCCATGCCGTAGCCATCGCGGTAGTTGCATCTCTTTCAAGCTGCACTGAATCGCTATGCATTTCTTCATTTTCTTTTGGGGGAATCCAACGGCCGGATTTATCGAATGACTCGGCCATATCATCAATCTTATCTTGTGGCTGTATTCCCAAAAATTCACGTCCGGCAGACGTCGCGCCGCTATGAATATCGTTCAGGACATTATAAAGCTTTCCCATAATGTTTCCTCTTTACTGGAATTATCTCAATATGGGCAAATTGTATGCTTTCTTGATTAAAATGAATTTAATAATACTTTGGTTTTGTTGGATCAGGAGTCCAACCCTTAATGATTGGTTGATACGTCTAAAGACAAAATTTACTATTCGCCGCCGATGAGCAAGAAATAAAAGCCTAGCCGCTTATGACAACGCGCCGCATGGCAAGTTCCAGAATATCGGGCGTAATGACGCGGTCGGTTTCTTTCCCGCTCTTGCGCTGGCGGTAAATCGCCGACGTCTGGCACAAAACGATAATATCCTCGATTTGCGCGGAATTGGTGGCGTTGATGAGAATTCGGGCAATGACGCCGTCACGCGAAATATCCTTAAGCTGGTATCCCGCCTTGATGGTGCGATCGAGATAAAACTCCGCGACTTCGCCGAGCATACGATGCACGTCGGAGCGCAAGGGCTGGACAGGTTCGGGCACAACAGGCGTTCCGGGCAACGCAAGAGTTACGCCGAATAAATTATCGACTTCGCTACCAACGACCAACTTGCTGGTCGTACCGACAACCAGTATATGACTTAATTCCGACGTTGCCTCGATGACGCCGTCAAGCTCGGTCAGCAACTCCTCGTCCTCGCGATCGTTGATAAGATCAAGACGCGGCAATAACATCATAGTCTTTATGCTTTTTCTGTGTGTCGCTAAATACTTGGCCCGCGCCAAAGCATCGACGTTGCGCGGGTTGTGGACGATGATAATTCTATCAAACGACGCTTCGATGGCGATGCGTTTCGCAAGCGCCTTCTTGCCCGACAGCGACGGCCCCGCGATAAGGATTTCGTTGCCGAGCCTTAGTTCGGTATAGGCTTCCGGATGCCGCGCACGATCGATAATGTCGCTGATGTCGCCGAAAAGATCATCGAGACCTGCGAGCTCAATCTTCATCCCTTCGACGTCAAGAACTTCAAGGCTCAAATCGACCGCATGCCTGCGCTTGCGACGTTCGATTAGGAACTCAAATAATATCGGAAGAAGCGCAATCGCTTCGATAAGTCCGACGACAATAAATATTTCATCGCTAAGGGTGAGAGAGTACATGAGATTTCAGGAGTTTGGGTTTCGCAGGAAAATTTACTTGAAAATACAAGGCAATACAACCGGATAACTCCTTTGATATTTCTAGGAAAGTATTCGTTTTATCCAATTGTTATGGAATTCATGATAACATCGCAAACATAGATTGAAAAATATTGGAGCCCAATATTATGAAAACAAACGATTTTGTTTTTTGCCTTCAAACGTTCACGACCATAATGGCCGCACAAGCGGTTTTTTGGGCCACACAACAAAATTTTCTTTTTGCGCAAATTTGTGGTGGGCTGGCCATCGGCAGCGGCGCTTCTCTCGCACTTATCCATGCGGAAAACAGCGCAAAAAATGAAATCACAAACAAACGTCTTCCCTCACCTCCAGCTCCTATAAGCTCGCTTCGCAATACTTCTAAACTTGATGGCCCCAAAGGCCCAAACTGATAACCGTTATCCTTTTCTAAAGTAATCCCAAATCTTTTGTGCCGTCGCGCGACTAATGCCCTCTACCCGCATCAGATCTTCCACGTCGGCTTCCTCGACCGCCTTTGCCGATCCCAAATGATTCAGGAGTGCTTTTTTACGCTTCGCGCCGATGCCGGGAATGTCATCAAGCCGCGATAGCCCTATCGCCCTTGCACGCCTTGCACGATGCGTACCAATGGCAAACCTATGCGCTTCGTCGCGCAAACGCTGTAGATAATAAAGCGCGGGGTCTCCCTGCGGCAGGCTGATAGGCTCGCGACCCGGGACAAAAAACCGCTCGCGTCCAGCGTTGCGGTCAGGGCCTTTGGCAATGCCAACGACGGCGACGCCCTCGATATCCAATTCTTTTAAAACGCCCGCGACTTTTCCCACCTGCCCTGCACCACCATCAATTAAAAGCAAATCCGGCCACAACCCAGAAGCCCGGGCCGGATCCTCATCCACCAGCCTCTTAAATCGGCGCATCAACACCTCGCGCATCATTCCAAAGTCGTCGCTTGTCCCGGCCTCGCGAATATTGAATTTTCGGTACGTTTTTTTCAAAAAACCTTCTTCGCCCGCCGCAATCATCGCGCCGACAGCATATGTGCCAGACGTGTGCGAGTTATCGTAAACCTCAATGCGCTTCGGCGGTTCTTTCAAACCGAATGTTTCTGCTACGCGCGCCAAAAGCCGCGTCTGTTCCTTGCTTTCCGCAAGCATGCGAGCCAAAGACTCTTCCGCGTTCTTCTTCGCGCTCAAAACAAGGCGTTTTTTGTCGCCTGCCTGCGGCACAAGAATGCGCACCTTGTGCTCCGCCTGCGACAATAACGCCTCCTCCAGCACCGTGCTATTTTCGGGCGCAGTATCGACCAAAATCATCGGCGGCGCGGGTTTATCGGCATAAAATTGGGCAATAAAGGCGGAAAGAATTTCCTCCCTCGATCGGTCTTTACCGTGAAAGGGGTAAAACAACCTCGCGCCGTAATTGCGGCCCTGCCGGAAAAAGAAAACCTGCACAGCGGTTTTGCCCCCCGCCTGATGCATCGCGATGACATCGGCATCTTTAACGGAAGGCATATGAATATCCTGCCGCGATTGGATGCTTGTCAAAACCTTAATGCGGTCACGGATAAGCGCCGCACCCTCAAAATCCCTCGCGTCGCTGAGCTCCTGCATGTGCGCGGCGAGTTTCTTTTGAACGTCCTGATTTTTGCCTTTCAGGAAATCGACGGCATCCGCCACCTGTTCGGCATAAGCGGACTTGCTCACAAGCCCCGCGCATGGCCCTGTGCAGCGCTTGATGTGATACTGCAAACATGGACGCGAACGGTTAGAGAAATAATCGTCGCTGCAATTTCGTATCATAAAGGCGCGCTGTAAATGTTTCAGCGTTTCAGTCACGGCAGCGCCTGACGCAAAAGGTCCAAAATACCAGCCTTTGCGTTTTTGCGCGCCACGGTGTTTCATCATCAGCGGATAATCGTGGTCTTTCGTGATCAAAATATACGGGTAACTCTTATCGTCCCGCAGAAGGATGTTAAAGGGCGGCAGGAAACGCTGGATATAATTCGCTTCCAAAAGTAAGGCCTCGGCCTCGGTCCGTGTAACCGTAACCTCAAAGTTCTCAACAAGGGAAACCATGCGTTGCAACCGCACGGGCAGCCGCGCGCGTTGCGTATAGGCAGCCACGCGTTTTCCAAGGTTCTTCGCCTTGCCGACATAAAGGGGCGCGCCCTTTGCATCAAGCATCCGATAAACGCCGGGTTGTGCGGGCAACACCTTGATTTTCTCGCGCAGTAAAGCCGCGCCTGCGTCAAATCTTGTGGTTGTTGATCTTATTGATGACTTCATTTTCTACTCTGTTTCTCGCCTTCCGCTTTTATCCCCGAAATTTGTGGATAACTCTGTTTATATTTCTCTTGTGCGCCGCATTTCCCCCTATAAAAACGCATTTTTTCTCTCTCTGCCCAAAAAAAAGGCAAACACACACAACCCATTGTTTCATATAAATATTTTTGTGTCAAAAGTTTGAATCCTTCGAATTTAAGGAGTCCTTATGGTAAAGAAAACGGCGCAGCAACGGTCGCTGTGAACAACATGAGGTTCGCTGCGACTTTTAGGAAAAAGAGTCAAGCCGAAATATCGCTTGAAATATCGGATACATACGCTCCAAGAAGTCAAAATAGAAATATTTCCGTGGGGATTATTGTGGTGCCTCGTCCTTTTGTGCTACCAAGAAAATATATCATGTTTAAATCTCTGCCAAACAAACTGACCCTCTCGCGAATTGTCGTTATCCCGATCATTCTTGTCCTTTTGTTCGTTCCGAAAACATGGGCGGCATGGGTTGCTTTGGCTTTTTTCACGTCGGCGGGAATAACGGATTGGCTTGACGGGTATCTGGCGCGCCGCGGTAACGAAGTGACAAGGGTCGGCCAGTTTCTGGACCCGATTGCCGACAAACTGCTCGTTTCGGCCGTCATCCTTGTCCTCGTCTCCATACAACAGATCGACGGCCTGACGATATTTCCGGCCATTATCATCCTGATGCGTGAAGTCGCAGTCTCAGGTCTGCGTGAATTTCTGGCGGGCCTCCAAGTAAGCGTTCCCGTCAGCCGCCTCGCAAAATGGAAAACGACGATTCAGATGATAGCCTTGGGCTTCCTGATGATCGGCGACCGCTACGCGCCGTCCTTCATACCCGCGACGGCCATCGGCGATTTAGGCCTTTGGGTCGCGGGCGGCTTTACGCTGGTAACCGCGTGGGATTACTGGCGCGCCAGCCTCAAGCACTTCTAACTTACTTGCGTCCAATCGACGTGTACGTAAATCCGGCGGCGCGGACTTCAGCCGGCTTATAGATGTTACGCATATCGATCATAACGGGCGATTTCAGCAACGTCTTCATCAATGCCAGATCAAGCGCGCGGAACTCGTTCCATTCGGTCAGAATGGCCACGGCATCCGCCCCTTGCATTGGCTCGTACGGGTTTTTGCACCACAAAACGTTTTTCAGAAGCTTCGAGGCTTCCTTGACGCCTTCGGGATCAAAGGCGGCGATGGCGGCCCCCGCTTCCTGCAACGCCGGAATGACGTCCAGGCTGACGCTGTCGCGCATATCGTCGGTGTTAGGCTTAAAGGTCACACCCAGAACGGCGATGGTCTTTCCCTTCACGCTGCCGCCGCACGCCGCGATGATGCGCTTGGCCATATCCTTCTTGCGCTTGTTGTTGATGTCGATGGTCGTTTCGACAAGGCGCACAGGGGCGCCTTTTTCCGCCGCCGTCTTGGCAAGCGCCAGCGTGTCCTTTGGAAAGCATGAACCGCCGTAGCCGGGGCCCGCATGCAAAAACTTGCGTCCGATACGTCCGTCGAGTCCCATACCTTTAGCCACGACCTGAACGTCCGCGCCGACTTTTTCACACAAATCGGCCATTTCGTTGATGAACGTAATCTTCACGGCCAGAAAGGCATTGGCGGCGTACTTGGTCAGCTCCGACGTTTCGAGATTGGCAATGACCATCGGCGTTTCGATAAGGTATAACGGACGGTACAAAGCCTTCATCACTTCGGCGGCGCGTTCGCTTTCGCAGCCGATGACGACGCGGTCAGGACGCATGAAGTCGTTGATGGCCGCTCCTTCGCGCAAGAACTCGGGGTTCGAGCAAACGTCGAATTCGGCCTTTGGGTTCGTCTCGCGCACGATTTTGGCGATCTCGCGGCCCGTGCCGACGGGAACCGTCGATTTCGTGACGATAACGGTGTAGTGCGAGATATTTTGCGCGATTTCCTTGGCGGCGGCAAAAACATAAGACAAATCCGCATGCCCGTCGCCATGGCGCGTCGGTGTTCCGACGGCGATGAAAACGGCGTCCGCTGACCCGATCGCCGGAACCATCGACGTCGCGAAAGTCAGGTTTCCGTTCTTGACGTTGCGCGCGACCAGATCATCGAGGCCGGGTTCGAAAATCGGAATCTGTCCGTTAAGCAGCGCGTCGATTTTCTCTTTGCTTTGATCGACGCATGTGACATGCACGCCGAATTCGGCAAAACAAGTGGCGGAAACGAGGCCGACATAGCCGGCGCCCAAAACAACGATCTTCATTTTTTATGCTCCCATGATTTTAGTTAAGGCTTGTCGAACGGCGTCGCTCATTTCTTCATGAGCGAGCGCGAAGGCAACGTTCGCCGCGATAAAGCCAACTTTATCGCCGCAATCATAACGCGTGCCCTTATACCGCAAACCGTGGAAAGGCTGTTTGCCGATAAGGCGGGCCATTCCGTCGGTCAACTGGATCTCTCCGCCCGCGCCGATCTTCTTGGCGCCGAGCGCTTCAAAAATTTCAGGCTGCAGGATATAGCGCCCGATGATGGAAAGCGTCGATGGCGCCTTCGCTGGTTCCGGTTTTTCGACCAATCCCTTGATGCTAGCAAGCCGCCCGTCGTCGGAAGCGACGTCAAGGATGCCGTATTTGTTCGTCTGTTCGCGGGGCACATCGACGACGGCAACCATATTGCCCCCAACCTCCTCGTAAGCCTCCATCATCTGCTTCAAGCAGGGCTTTTCGGCCAGAACGACGTCGTCGGCCAAAAGAACGGCAAACGGCTCGTTGTCGACCAAATGCCGCGCGCACCAGATAGCATGGCCGAGGCCCAAAGGTTCGCGCTGACGGGTGAATAAAAGCTGGCCGGAGTCGATTTCCGTCGTCTTCAGCAATTCCAGCTCGCGCTTCTTGTTGCGGGCCTCAAGCGTTCTTTTTAAATCGCCGTTACCGTCAAAATGATCTTCAAGCGCGCCTTTGCCGCGGCTCGTCACAAAAATAAACTGCTCGATGCCTGCGGCGCGCGCTTCGTCAACCGCGTGTTGAATGAGCGGACGATCGACAAGCGTCAACATCTCCTTGGGCATCGCCTTGGTCGCGGGCAAAAAGCGCGTGCCCAGACCGGCAACGGGAAACACGGCTTTACGAACGCGTTGTTTCATTTTCTGCTTCCTCTTAAGAAATTTTCGCTTGAGAAGATAAGGCGTTCTTAACGGCATCGCAAATATCTTCAAGCGAAAACGGCTTGGCGATGATTTTGTGCACGAGCGCCTCAAGATTATGGGCGCGCAATCTCTCTTGGGCATAGCCCGAGATCATGACGATCTTAATGTTCGGATAAAGCTTCGCGGCCTTCATGGCCAAAGCGACGCCGTCGACGTTGGGCATGACGATGTCACTGACAAGAACGTCGAACTTTGCGCGCGCCAGCATGTCGAGCGCCTGCTGGCCGTCAATCGCCGCTTCGATCGCAAAACCGGCTGTTGCCAGCGAGCGCACGATAAATTCGCGCACGGCAGGATTGTCCTCGGCAACGAGAACCCTTGCGGCACCTGCAGCCGGCGATGGACTGTTAATCGGCATTCCTTTTATCTTTCCGGGAGACGAACTCTAAGTATACGTCTTCTATGGTTTTTTCCATGGGGGTAGCGACTTCCGTATGGAAACCGACCTTTCCCCAAGGCTCGATTGTAGCCGCTGGCGCATCGACCCACCAGCTTTGAATTACTTTCTTATCGGCGCCAAGCGCTTGCGCCTTGATATCCGGAAGTTTTTTAGCCTCTTCGGTGGCGTTACGGACAGATCCGTCAACGTATAGTTTCATCGTGCCGCTGTCGTATTTTAACTCTGATTTGACCTCGTCAAAAATAAGCCCGTCCCATTCCGGAACGACAGCCAACCCGACGGCATTGTAGGATCCGCGCAAGGCCGGCACAGCCTTTACGATGGAATGGCGGGCCAAAACGGAGCCGAGAACGAAAATCGCCGCCAACGCCACAAGAGCATAAAGAGCCCACACGACTTTTTGAGGCAGTTTCTTTTTGATGACAGCCGGCAAATTCGGCGTTGGCTTGTTTGCCGCAGCATCGGGTCCTCCAAGGGGCGGCGGCCGTGACGATAAAGGCGATGAAGAAGGGCCTTGAGTCGGCGGTGCCGGAACAGGCGCGGAAAGAATGACGTCAACCGTAGCCGGAAGCTTGACCTGCCACTCGTTCTTACAGTTGGCGCAACGCACACGGCGACCGCCTTGAGCAAAGAGGCTGATATGCACCAGATAACGGGTGCGGCAGGATGGGCATTCGAGAATCATGCGTCAAAAGGCAACAACAAACATGACCGGAAGGCTATCATTTTATGAGGCAAACGGCTATTTTTAAAAGAACAAAGCGCTGTTTGGAAGAATCGGTATTTATGCTAACCGTCTAAGTTCGTCTTTTGCCCTCAGGAAGTTATGATTCTCTCGTTTGAAAACGTCGGCCTGACCTACGCGCCAAAACATAACATTTTGGATGACATTACTTTTTCGCTAAATGACGAGGGCTTTTACTTTCTGACGGGAACAAGCGGCGCCGGTAAATCATCCCTTTTACGCCTGATTTATCAGGCGGAAAGGCCGACGGCGGGACGGATTACGCTGTTCGGCGAAACCTTAACGAACAACGGGCATATCAAGCAGG
>CAZQOE010000032.1:12788-13072 GCA_964594935.1 uncultured Rhodospirillaceae bacterium
CCGAACTGCGCCGCAAGATCGGCATCGTCTTTCAGGATTTCAGGCTTATCCCTCACCTGACGGCGTGGGAAAATGCGGCCTTGCCGTTGCGCCTGACGGAAGCTGGCGAAGATTACATCGAACGCCACACAAAAGAGTTGCTCGAGTGGGTAGGCGTAGGAGACCGGATGGACGCAAAGCCCGAAGAACTTTCGGGCGGAGAACAGCAGCGTGTAGCCATCGCCCGCGCGGTAGTGACAAGACCAAGGTTGCTGTTGGCCGACGAGCCAACAGGAAACTTGGAT